>JAEVZT010000438.1 GCA_023392115.1 Chloroflexota bacterium | reverse complement strand
TCGTCTTGACACGCCGCACCAACGGCATTAGGTCGGGATTCGTCGTCGCCAGAATCAGCTCGTCGACCGGTTCCGGGTCGAACGAGAAATAATGCATGATCAACGCGTCCGCGAGGCTTGCGCGGTGCGGAATGTCGAACGTGTCGTATCCCGCTGCTTTGAAAACATACTGAGGGTCAATGCTTGAGCGCGGCTTCTGCTGACGATACGCCTTCCAGTTGGCAGCTGCAACCGCTCTCAGCTTGTCAACACTGACAAGCCCTGCCGCCAGCGCAGCGCCACCGCGCAGACCGACAGCCAGTTCTTGTAAGTCGACAGAAATCCCGCGTCCCCGGAAGTGCGCGAGTAAATCGTCAACATCCACTATCAAATAAGCTGCCATTATCCTTACCTAAAAACGCATACCACCAGAACCCGCCGGGTTGGTGGTACGATAAAAGCTGCATTCCGCAGCAATGAGTCGTGTTGTATTGACAACTGTACAAACAGTGTTTCAATAACCCTTATTTTCCTACGTATAAAATGTACCGCTTCTTCGTTCGTGCCAATTTTAGCAAAGATGGTCGGCTTTATCAAGCGTGACGCCTTCAAAGATAACAATCTGAATAATATCATTATACCTCATACAATTCCCGTCGCTCGATCCTAACATTAGCTGTTTCTGAACACTCTATGATAAACGATCGCTGATAAAGTGCATCGGTTAAACCATTAAGTTATTGACACAGCTTTATGTGTATTTTGGATAGTAATGAGAAAAAGTGAGCAGTGATGAGTAATGAGTAACAGAGAAAACGTTCTCAGCACTGGTACTCATCACTCATCACTGCCTTTAATACGCCTTCGCGAAAATGGCGACGCGGTCAGCCGGTCTGCCCGTGTAGAAACACGTTCCCGTCCCGCCCGGTTGATCCAGTGGGTAGCAGCGGTGAGTCGCGCCAGTTTCCGTCTTCACCTGCTGCTCTTCGTCGTCATCTCCTGCCCACCAGCCGCGAGCGAAACCGCCCTGCTCGATCACGCCGCGCAGTTCGTCGTAGCTGCGCACGTCGAAGATGTTCGCGTCGCGGAATTCGGTCGCCTGACGCAGCATATTCGCCTGAATCTCGTCGAGCAAGTCCTGCACGCTGGCGGCGATGTTGTCCTGCGACAGCGGTCGCTTGCCCTCCTTGCCGGGAATGTCACGCCGCGCGGCGACGACCGCGTGATTTTGCACGTCACGCGGACCGAGTTCGAGGCGCACCGGAACGCCGCGCATTTCCCAGTCGTTGAACTTGAAACCGGGCTGGTAATCGCGCTTGTCGACGTGGACGCGGATGCCGCTTGCCGTCAGCGCGCGCTCAAGCTGGGCGACGTTCTCGAGCACCGTCCCGCGCTCGTCGTCGCTGCGGAAGATCGGCACGATCACGACTTGATACGGCGCGAGGCGCGGCGGCAGGCGCAGCCCCTTCTCGTCGCCGTGCGCCATGACGACAGCGCCGACCATGCGCGTGCTCATGCCCCACGAGGTCGTCCAGCAGTACTGTCGCTGGTTGCTCTCATCGAGGAACTGGATTTCAAACGCCTTGGCGAAGTTCTGACCGAGGTTGTGACTCGTCCCCGACTGAAGCGCCTTCTTGTCGCCCATCATGCCTTCAATCGAGTAGGTGCGCAGCGCCCCGGCGAAACGTTCGCGGTTGCTTTTCTCGCCCTTGATGACCGGCATCGCCGCCTCGTTGATGGCGACGTCGGCGTATACGTCGAGCATTTCCAGCGTTTTCGCTTCGGCTTCATCGTGGCTGGCGTGCGCCGTGTGCCCTTCCTGCCACAGGAATTCCATTGTCCGCAGGAACGGGCGCGTCCGCAGCTCCCAGCGGACGACGTTCGCCCACTGGTTCATGAGCAGCGGCAGATCGCGGTACGACTGAATCCACTTCTTGAAGGCGTCGCCGATGATCGTTTCCGACGTCGGGCGGACGACATATGGCTCCTCAAGCTCTTTCCCGCCCCCGATCGTCACGACCGCCAGTTCCGGGCTGAAGCCTTCGACGTGTTCGGCTTCGCGCTCTAGGAAGCTCTTGGGGATGAACAGCGGGAAGTAGGCGTTCTGGACGCCGGTCGCCTTAAAGCGCCGGTCAAGCGCGCCCTTGATGCCTTCCCACAATTCGTACCCATACGGTTTGATGATCACGCAGCCGCGCACCGGCGATTGCGCCGCGAGATCGGCACGGTAAACGATCTCGTTGTACCACTCGGAAAAGTCCTCGCGGGGGGACGTTAACGCCTGAGACGCCATGAAAGCTCCTTGCTCAAAGTTTCAAGGTGGGTGCAAACTGCTTTATTATAGGGAATCGGGGGGCGAAACGATAGACTCAGCGGCGCTTATTCGTCGTGGTCATCCCACGAGCGCCGGTAGTTTACCTCGAGCTTGTCCATCACCGCCTGTCCGAGATCGATGCCGTTCAGGCTGGCGATTTGCAGCAGATAGAGCATCACGTCCGCCAGTTCGCCTGACAGCGCCTGCGCTTCGGCGGGCTGCTCGCTCCACTGGAACTGTTCGAGGACTTCACCCGCTTCGAGGACGAGCGAAATGGCGAGGTTTTTCGAGGTTTGCGGGTGCGGCGAGTCGTCTCGATACCAGCCCTTACTCTCGACAAAGGCGTGCATCGCCTGTTCCAGCGTTTTCAAATCCATAGCCATCCGCTCAATACGCGTTCGCGTCGCGCTGCAAGACGATATTCAAGATCGTGCGGATGATGATCTTGATGTCGAGCCACACCGACCAGTTCTCGATATACCACAGATCATATTCGGTGCGCTCGGAGATCGACGTGTCGCCGCGCAGCCCATTGACCTGCGCCCAACCGGTCATGCCCGCTTTCTCGCGGTGGCGCTCCATGTAACGCGGGATGCTGTCGCGGAACTGTTGGACGTACACCGGGCGTTCCGGTCGCGGACCGACGAGGCTCATATCGCCCAGCAGCACGTTGATCAACTGCGTGATTTCGTCCCAACTCGTACGGCGCATGAAGCGCCCGATGCGAGTGACGCGCGGATCATTCTCGACAGTCCAGCCGGGTCCGCTCTGCTCAGCATCCTGACGCATCGTGCGGAACTTGATCATCTGGAAGGGGCGTTCGTCCATGCCCGTCCGTTCCTGCGTGTAGAACACCGGACCCGGCGATTCGAGCCGGATAAGGAGCGCCGACACCAGCATGAACGGTGACAGCAGGATCAAGCCGACGCCCGCGCCGAGGATGTCCATCGCCCGTTTCAGACTCAACTTCCAGCCGCGCAGAGCGATGTCACGCACGGTCAGCAGCGGCGTCCCGCCGAGGTCGTCGACGCTCATGTCACGCGCCATGTAGGCGAACAGGTCGGGGTAAATCTTGATATCGACCTGCCCGCGGCGCGAGAGAGCGATCAGCTCGACAAGCTCTTCGCGCTGGGCATCAGGCACGGCGATGATCACCTGCGCGACGTCGTATCTGTCGATCAGGGTGGGGAGTTCGTGGTAATCGCCCAGCACCGGCACGCCAAAAACCGCGTCGCGGTGCTTCGGACGCATGTTGACGACGCCGACGATGTTGTAACCAAGTTCCGGGCTGTTCTTAACCTTACGGGAGATATCGCGGGCGACGCGACCCATGCCGACGATGATCAGGTTTGCCCGGTCAAAGCCCCGGCGGCGCAGCTGCGTCCGCAGCAGGTGATTGAGTTCGCGTCCCGCGACCACCAGCACAATGCTGAAGACGATCACGTAGAAGAACATGCTGCGCGGGTACTCAATCGGGTCGTAAACCAAGTTGCGGAAGACGAGGTCTTGAATGCCGTTGACCATCAATGACCCGACGGCGATCGCGCCGACGAGGTTGCGCGCCTCGTCGATGCGGCTGTTCGCCCGCCGTTGGTGATACAGGCGCGTGAAGTAGAAAATACCGATGTTGATGACGACGTGCAGGAACATCGTCGGTACGTACTGTTCAAACAGCGGCGGGTTGACCGGAATGCTGAACAGCGGCACAGTCGTGCGCGCCGAGTAGCCGAGCATGAACGCCAGCGCCAGCATGACGACATCGGTCATCACGACCAGCACATCGAGCAGGCGCTTCAGGCGGCGCGGCTGGCGGTAACTTGGCGGTAGGTCTACTGTCCGGTAATCGACAGTGCCGGACGACGAATTTCCGTCCATAACCCCCGCCCGCCCTTCATCATCAAGCCCAACATGATCAGGCTGTGAAGCCAGAAGGGTGTTGTCGCGCGATAATGTTTTCGGTAGAAGATCAGCATGGCGCGCCAGAACTCGAACTGCGCCTTTTGACTTTGACGACTTGCGGCGCGCTTGACGTGTTTGACGACTACCTGAGGATGATAGACGATTTTCCATCCCGCGCTCTTGATTCGAAATGCCCAATCGATATCCTCTCCGTACATAAAGAATGCTTCGTCGAGCAGTCCGGCGGCTTCGATGGCTTCACGGCGCACCTGCATGTAAGCGCCGACGACGGAGTCGACTTCGGTTTCAATGTCAGGATCGAGGTAGGTCATATTATAGCGCGCGAACCGCGGGCTGTTTGGGAACAGCTTTCCCAGCCCGAGGAAGTGATAGAGCGACACCAGCGGCGTCGGGAAACCGCGCCGGCACGCCTTGTCCAGACTGCCATCAGGCAGCACCAGCTTCGCCCCCGCCACGCCAACATCCGGTCGGCTGTCCATGAACCGCACCATCCGGTACAGCCCTTCCGGCGGCACTTCGGTATCCGGGTTGAGCAGCAGCGCGTAACGCGGCGCGGCGGGCGACACATCGCCTTTACCCCGGTAGCCGAGCACCCGCAGCCCCAAGTTATTGCCGTGGGCGTAACCGCCGTTGACGGGACTCTCGATCAATTCCGCCTGTGGGAAGGTTTCGCGCACCATCGCCGCGCTGCCATCGGTCGAGGCGTTATCGACGACGATCACGCGGTAGGCGAAGTCGCCCCGGCTGGCGAACACAGTCTCCAGACAGCGCCGGAGCAGGTCGCACGTATTCCAATTGAGAATGACAATGCCGAGATCATCCATCACGTTCCACCTATCGGCATTTTAACATAGAACCATGAACGCCTTATTCCGCCGTCGGCAGCGTCCGCAGCGGACTGCCGAGCAATGCCGCCCGCAGCGCCTCGCGGTCGTCCCACGGATACTCGACAGTCCCAAAGCACATGCTCTGCTCGTGCCCCTTGCCACAGGCGATCACCACATCGCCCGCCCGCGCCATCTGGCAGGCGCGGTAGAGCGCTTCGCCCCGATCCGGCACGCGGAAGAACGCCCGCCCTTCAATGCCGCCCTGCGTCACCGCGGCATCCGCCATCGTCTGCAA
>JAEVZT010000380.1 GCA_023392115.1 Chloroflexota bacterium | reverse complement strand
GACAGCAATCGCGGCAGCACCAGCGCCAACGACAGTGACCGCCCCAGCAACCGGCGCAGCATCGACAGCAATCGCGGCAGCACCAGCGCCAACGACAGTGACCGCGACTCGCGTTAACGAGAACGGCTGCTCGAAACGGATGCCTCTTTAGCACAACCTTACCCCGTTTCGCTTCGCTCAACTGCCCCTCTCGCCGCTCCACTTAGGGAGAGGGGCAGGACAACCGAAAGTTGGCGGGGTGAGGTTTACCCATCACAGGCAGAAGTCATGCGGACACTCAAACCCTCCCCACTCGTTCAGGCAGCCGGACTGTACGCACTGTGTTTCGCCCTGTTGAGCATCATCATCTTCGCCACGCCCGCGTTTCTTGGCACAGATGACTACTATCACGCGCGCGTCGCCGCCGAGATCATCGACCAGCGGCGGCTGGCGCTCGATTTTGTGTGGCTTCCGCTGACGATCCTCAGCCCCGACCGCTTTGTCGATCACCACCTGTTGTTTCACTTGGCGATCGCGCCTTTTGTGGCGCTCGCAGGCGTCACCGGAGCGAAGCTGGCGACCGCCGCAGTCGCCGCCGGAGTCATCACGACGGCGTGGGCGCTCCTACGGCAGATCGGCGTGCGCTATCCAGCGCTGTGGGCGCTCGGATTATTCGCCGTTTCGACGCCGTTTCTCTACCGGATGTTAATGGTTCGCACGCAGGGCGCGTCGCTCTTGCTGCTGATTCTGACGCTCTGCGCGCTGTTCGCGCGCCGCTACCGCTGGATGCTCGCGCTCGGCTTCGCCTACGTCTGGCTGTACAACGGTTTCATCCTGATGCTGATTCTCGCCACCGCATACAGCGCCGCCGTCTGGATTGCCGACCGGCGTTTGGAGCTGCGTCCGGTCGCCTACACGCTCGGCGGAATCATGCTCGGCTTGATCATCAACCCGTATTTCCCGCAAAACATCCAGTTCATCTTCGACCATCTGCTGGCGAAAGTCGATCTCGCCAGCAGCGTCCGCGTCGGCAACGAGTGGTATCCCTACGACACCGACGTGCTGATGACGAACTCGACCGGCGCGTTAATCGCCATGGCGGTCGGTTTGCTCGCGCCGAGTTTCAGCAAGCGACCGCGCGACCGCGTCGAAACGAATCTGCTGCTGACCGCGCTGATTACGCTGTTCATGGTCTTTCGCTCGCGGCGCTTCATCGAGTATTTCCCGGCGTTCGCGCTGCTGTTCTGCGCGGCATCGTGGGGGCGCGGCGGGGTCGATATCGCCGCGTTCCTGCCTGCCAGCCCACGCTTCCGCCCGTTGATCGCGCTGCTCGGCGCGGCGGCGCTGCTGGGACTCGGGGTAAGGACGTACACCACGACGCTTGACGACGCGCGGGCGGCGATTGAGCCGGAATACTTCGCCGGCGCGTCGGCGTGGCTGCGCGACAACACGCCGCCGGGGGCAATGGTCTTCCAAACCGACTGGGATGACTTCACGCGCCTGTTCTACCACAACACGAACAACGTCTATCTCGTGGGGCTTGACCCAACCTATCTCGAGCGTGCCGATCCTGAGCTTTGGAACACATGGGTGGCGATCACGCGCGGCGAAATCGCCGATCCGTCACACATAATCCGTTCGTCCTTCAACGCCGAGTACGTCGTCAGCGATGCTTCACATGATGCCTTCCGGGATCAGGCGGCGGCGGATGTTGCTATGGAACTGGTCTACCGCGATCGTTATAATTACGTCTGGCATCTCACTTCCGACACAGTAGAGAGTACCCGGTCGCCATGATCAGCCTCGTCCTACCTGACATCCCGGCTGAAGATCGTCTGCTCGCCCGTGCCCGACAGGGCGATCAAGAGGCGATAATGCACATCTACGAAAGCTATTTCCCGGCTATCTTCCAGTACATCCGCCTGCGCGTCGACGATGCGCATACGGCAGAAGACCTCGCAAGCGACGTGTTCATCAAGCTCGTCAGCGCGTTCGAGAAACGTAAAGCGCCGCGACACAGCCTGCGCGGCTGGCTGTTCAAAGTGGCACGAAACACGATCAACACGCATTACGGCAAGGTGAAGCAGTTCCCGACGACGACGCTCGACGAGTGGTTTCCGACGTCAGCCGACGACGATCCGGAAATCCGCGTCATTCGCTCGATGAACGCCGAGAAGGCGCGCCGGGCGCTGCGAATGCTCGCGCCTGAGCAGCAGGAAGTCCTGATCCTGCGCTTCGGGCAAGCGCTCAACTTACAGGAAACGGCGGACATCATGGGCAAATCGGTCAGCGCGGTCAAGTCGCTTCAATTCCGCGCCGTCAATACCCTGCGCCACATCCTCGGCGAGCTGCACATGGAAGTCGATCATGGCTGATAAAGGGCTGATCGACGCCTTCAACGACTGTATCGACCGGCTGGCGCGCGGCGAAAGCGTTGACACCTGCCTGCGCACGTATCCCGAATACGCCGCCCGCCTGCGCCCAATGCTCGAAACCGGCGTCATCATTCGCCGGGCGCAGGCGTCACCCTATGAGATCGAACGCGCGCAGGAGCGCGTCCGCGCGCGCGTGACGGGGGCGATGACGGCTTCGACACGCCGCAGCCGGTTTCACACCCCGCGACTCCTGACGCTCGCCGCGAGCCTGCTGCTGGTATTTGTGTTTGTCGTCAGCGGCGCGGTGCTGCTGTCGAACGAGTCGCGGCTGCGCGGCGAACCGACTCCGTTCCCCTCGCCGGTTGCGCCGACGACGCTCGCGCCCGACCCGACTGAAACGCCGGTGCCGTCCGCAACCGCGACCCTTACCACCACGCCAACGGTGACGCCTTCGCCCAGTCAGACCCCAACCGTCACGGCGACCCCGACGCATACGATGACGTCGTCGCCGTCGCCGAGCCAGCCGCCGACCGCCCTGCCGAGTGCCGTCTTTGGCTCAATCGGCGCGACTGCGACGGCAACCGGCGGCGCAAGCTCAACAGAGTGTTTGCCCGCGCCGCCGCAAGGATGGGCGGAATACACGATACAGGCGGGCGATACGCTGTCCGGCTTGGCGGCGCGCGGCGGCGTGACGATCGATGACGTGGCGGCTGCCAACTGCCTGAGCGATACGCGCATCATCATTGCTGGAACGCGGCTCTATCTGCCGGAGAATCTCAGCCCGGCACAGCCTGTCGCGCCGCCGGCGGTGGGCAGCGACAACGATAACATGAATGATAACCGCGACTCGGAACGCGCCTCGAACAGAGACAGCAGCTAATTTATTGTGACAGCAGTCACAATTTGCGGTACGATGATCGCAAAAAGCTGTTGAGGCGCTCTCATGACCGCAGTAGAAACTTATGACTATGTGATTATTGGCTCCGGCTTCGGCGGCAGCGTTTCCGCCATGCGCCTGACCGAAAAAGGCTACAAAGTGCTCGTGATCGAGCGCGGCAAGCGCTACCGCGATCACGAGTTCCCGAAGACGAACTGGAACGTCCGCAAATACCTCTGGCTGCCCGCCTTGCGCTGCTTCGGCATCTTGCAGATTAGCCCGTTTAAAAACGTGCTCGTCCTGCATGGCTGCGGCGTCGGCGGCGGCAGCCTCGGCTACGCGAACGTGCTGATGGAGCCCGACGACCCGTGCTACGAGGCGTCGGCGTGGCAGCTTCCGCATCACTGGAAAGAGGTCTTGCAGCCGCATTTCGCCACCGCCAAGCGGATGCTCGGCGTGACAACCAACCCGCGCCTGTGGCACGCGGATCACGTCCTGCGCGAGATCGCGTCCGAACTCGGTCAAGCCGACAGTTTCCGCACGACAACAGTCGGCACGTTCTTCGGCGAACCGGGACAGGAAGGCGTCGAAGTTCCCGATCCGTTTTTCGGCGGCGAAGGACCGTCTAGAAGCGGCTGCACGCACTGCGGCGGATGCATGGTCGGCTGCCGCTACAATGCCAAGAACACGCTCGTCAAGAATTACCTCTACTTCGCCGAAAAGTGGGGCGCGCACGTGTGGGCAGAAACCGAAGTCCGCGATGTGCGTCCCTTGCCCGATGGGCAGGCAGACGGCGCGCGTTATGAAGTGTCGATGTGGCGCTCGACGGCGCTCTACCCGCGCCCGAAGCGCACTGTCCGCGCGCGCAACGTGATCGCCGCCGCCGGCGCGCTCGGGACGATGCGCCTGCTGTTCCGCTGCCGTGACGCGACGCGTTCGCTGCCGAAGATTTCGGATCGGCTGGGGACGATGGTGCGCACCAACAGCGAGTCGTTGCTCGGCGTCGTCAACCGCTCGACCAAGACCGATTATTCGCAGGGGATCGCCATCACGTCGATCTTCAACGCCGACGCCGTGACAACGATCGAGCCGGTGCGCTATCCCGCCGGTTCGTCGCTCATGCGCTACCTCGCCGGACCGATGATGAACGGCGGCAGCCTGCTCGGGCGGATCGCCAAGTCGGTGATCGAGATCATCACCCATCCTGTCGACTTCCTCAAGGTGCACGCCCTTCCCGGCTGGGCGCAGCGGTCGACGATTTTGCTCGTCATGCAGCACGAGGACAACCGCATCCGCGTGCGGACAGGGCGCAGCCCGTTCACGTTCTTCCTGCGCAACCTTGTCTCTGAACCAGACGAGGAGCAGACAATCCCGACGAAGATCGACGTCGGGCATCAGGTGACACGGCGCTTCGGCGAAAAGACGAACGGCGTCCCCCTCGGCTCGATCAACGAGGGGCTGTTCAATATCCCGCTGACGGCGCACATCCTCGGCGGCTGCCCGTTTGGCGCGGATGCCTCCGAAGGCGTTGTCGACGCGGACTGTCAGGTTCACAATTACCCCGGCTTGTACGTCATCGACGGGTCAATTGTGCCCGGAAATCCGGGCGTCAACCCCAGTCTGACGATCACCGCTCTGGCAGAGTACGCGATGAGCCGCATTCCGGCGAAAACGCCGAGCGAAAGCAGCATGCAGCTTACGCGGTAATATTGACCTGACTTCGTTGGGGCGCGGTGTCATGCGCCAGCACGAAGGCTGCGCCCCAACAGCCCTTCTCACCCCTCAATCACTTGCGAAATCTGCTTACCCTTTACTATGAATCCTGATGACTTTTCACTTATTATCCTTTCGGATTAGCAACGCTCGACTTGTGATAATTTTCACTAAAATAGCTCCAATACACATCTTAAACCCGTTACGTTTGTTACTCTGACAAATATATCTATGCAAATAAGATGGCGGTGTAAAGATGCACTCAGACCATCTGAGAGGTTGTTATGCCCCGCCTTGATAGTGAAACAAGAGACATGATCTTGGATACGCTGCGGACGTACGCCGAGCGCCGCTTGACGCCCGACTACCTGCGCGAACTAGATCACAAG
>JAEVZT010000351.1 GCA_023392115.1 Chloroflexota bacterium | reverse complement strand
CCAATGCCCGCCATCACCCGGCGTTTAACGAACCCGACCCCATTATCGGAAATTGAAAGATCGGCACGGGTGCCGGTACTGAAAAAGCGTATCTCCACGTGCGTTGCCCGCGCGTGCTTGACGATGTTGTTGATCGCTTCCTGCGCGATGCGGTAGAAGGCGAAGCGGACTTCATATGGCAGTGGGTCGCCGTCCTTGATCACGAGGTCAACTATGACATGCTTGCGCGCTTGCAGCGCCGCCACCAGCCGCTTGAGGTGGTCGACAAGCTCGACTTTTGCGAGGTGTTCGGGGCGCAGCTCAAGCAGCAGCGTCCGCATTTCTGCGAGCGCGCCGCGGTTCAGGCTCTTGAGCTGCTCGACCTGTTCGATGGCTTCCGGCGGGTCTTGCTTCCACAGGTACGGCAGCGAGTCGGCGATCAGGCTGGCGGTGAACAGCGTCTGCGTGACGGCGTCGTGTAGTTCGCGGGCGAAACGCTGGCGCTCATCGGCGCGGGCAAGGGCGCGCGACTGTTCGTGCGCCATGACGTTGCGAATGGCGCTGGCGGCTGTCGCGGCGAACGCTTGCAGATAGTCGACCTGTGCCTCCACGAACTGCCCGCTTTGTTCGCCGAGAAACAAAAGGATGCCGATCACGTTGTCCTGTACCGTCAAGGGCAAGCCGACTGCCGAGTGGTAGCCCTGATTCGGCGGCAGCGACGCCGAGAACGGATTGTCGAGCTCGTCCCATTCCGAGATCACCAGTGGAACCCGCTCTTCGATCACCGTCTTGAGGGCGGCGAACGCCTTCTGGGACAATTCCGCTTCGCTGATCACGTTGGTCGCCAACGGCTGCGCGTGGCGGCTGCGGGTGATCGTCATGCCATCCCGGTTGACCAGCACGACTGCCGCCGCGTCGTGGGCGATGACCTTGCGCAGGTTGAACAGGACTTTGTCGAGTACTTCCGGCAGGTCGAGCGTCCCCGTCAGGCTAAGCGCCGTGTCGCGCAGGGCTTCGGCGAAAACGCGCTGTTCGTGTTCGGCGCGCTGGGCGCGCTCGCGCTCGTCAATTTCCTGCTGCAAGCGCTCGTTCGCGGCGCGAAGCTCGATCGTGCGCTGCTCGACACGCATTTCAAGCTCGGTCGTGGCTTCGGTCAGCAGGCGTCTGGTCAGTTTCTCCTCGCTGATGTCGCGGATCATCCAGCGCAGCGACATCTGCGCCCGCTGGTCAAGGTAATCCGCTTCCATCCATCGCACGCTGAGCAGCGCGTCAAAGCTTTCTGCTTTGCGCGGCTGGACGCGGAATTCCCATTCCTGCCGCGTGGGTGCTTGTGCAAGTTCGGCAAGGTACAGGCGAAACTGCTGGCGTTCTTCACGCGCGATGTACAGCGCCAGCGGCTTGCCGATCAGAAACGGACTCTCGAAGTTCAGCAGGACATGGGCAGCATCATTGGCATTGCGGATAATGCCGTTGGCATCGGTGACGACGTAGGCGTCGGGCGCGAAGTCGAACAGCGCCTGATAATGCATGCGCTGCGCTTCGAGCCGGAAGCGCGTATCGTCGAGCGCCTCTGACTGGCGGCGCACTTCTAGGTTGGCGACTTCCAGCGCACGGACAGCAGCATAGAGAAGGTCAAGCGTCTCCGACGTTTCCTCGCCTTGGACGCCGTTCCCATCCTGTGCCAGCAGTGAGAGCCGTTCGCGTATCAATTGCATTTGCCGTCTAATGTCGGCACTGCCCGCCGACAGCGGCTGTTCTGGAACACTCACCGACCGTCGTCCCCAATGAGGGTAGCTGCCTATACAATCATAATACTAAAGGTAACAAAACAAGTCCACTGTTGGCGCGGATTATCCTTAAAAGGTTTGTAGAAACCACACTATCTGCTGTTCTCCTCATCTTCCATGAGAAGGATGATGCCCGTGATCTGGTCGCCCGATCCGTCGAAGAGCGGGCTGCATGTCACCTTGCACGTGATCGACTTGCCGCGCCGGTTCACCGCCTCAACTGTCATATCCGCGAATGCGAATTCCTGCGTCAGGCAGGCGCGGAGTGAGGCACGAAGCTGTTCAACAGGCAGCCCAAAATCGAGATTGAGGAAGTTTTTGTGGCGCACTTCCGACGAGCGCAGCCCCCACAGGTCTTCCGACTTGCCGTTCCAGACCTGCACGCGCAGCTCGCGGTCGACGACGACCACGCTGCCGCGCATGCTGCGCAGGATCGACTCCATAAAGGCGTTGACGTCGTTCAGTTCGTCGGTGCGGCGGCGCAGTTCTTCGTTGATCGTCTGAAGCTCCTCGTTGGTCGACTGGAGTTCCTCGTTGATCGTCTCCAGCTCCTCGTTGGTCGACTGAAGCTCTTCGTTGGTCGTCTCCAGCTCCTCGACCGTCGACTGAAGCTCCTCGTTGGTCGTTTCGAGTTCTTCGTTGGTCGACTGAAGCTCCTCGTATGCCGCTTCCAGCTCCTGATTCGAATGCTCAACTTCCTGCTGCAAAAGCTGATAGCGCGTGATATCGGTGAACAGGACACTCGTGCCGAGGACGGTACCGTTATCGAGGAGCGGCGTGACCTGAATTTCCAACGTTCGCTGGTCGCCGGAACTCGTCGTCCAGCCGACTTCCTTGAGCATCGTTGGGCGGCGATCGGCATACGCCTCTTCAATCCGCAGGCGCAGTTCGGGGATGCGGTACGAGACTTCCAGCTCCTGCAGCGCGCGGTGCACATCGCCCGGCGCAAGGTTGGGCAGGCTGCGCGCCCGCTCGTTGGTGAGCGCGACGTAGCCGTTTAGATCAACGACGATCTGCGCGATCGGATTGGTATCGAAGGCAGCCTCGCGAAAGCGAATGTGTTTTGGTGGGTCATCATTCATCGCTTCAAGATTTGTCCCCGCCATACTTAAGAGACGGTCGCGCATCGAAGTCCGGCGCACTTTGCTGAAGACGCGCCGCTTGAGGTCGACCGGCACGAACAGATTGGCGTGGGTGAAGAGCATTTCCGCTTTGCCCAGAAACAGATAGCTTTTCTCGTTGAGAGCGAAGTGGAAACGAGACAGGATGCGTCCCTGCATTTCGCTGTTGAAGTACATCAGGACGTTGCGGCAAATGAGCAGATCGATGCGCGAAATGGGCGCGTCCTGCACTAGATCATGTCGCCCGAAAATGACCGACCGGCGCAGGTCTTTGCGGAACACGCGGCGGTGATCGCTTCGGTCGAAGTATCTCTCGAGCAGGTCGGGGGGAATTGCTTCGACTTCGCGCGCTCCATAGGATGCCTGCCGAGCGTGCGTCAGCGCCTGTTCGTCAACGTCCGAGGCATAGATTTTCACGCGCTCGCGGTAATGGTCGACGCCGAGTGCCTCGGCTAGCAGCATGGCGATCGTATACGCTTCTTCGCCCGACGCGCAGCCTGCGCTCCAGACGCGGATCGGCTCGTTCTCCGGTTTCTCGCGGAGGATACGCGGAATGACTTCGGAGGCGATGTAATCCCATGCGGTCGGGTCGCGGAAGAAGCCGGTGACGTTGATCAGGATCGTATCGAATAAGCGCGCGTATTCTTCGGGGTGAACTTGCAGGTGATCGACATAATCGGTGTAGGTTTCGAGGTTGAGCGTCTGCAACCGTTTCTGAATGCGGCGCATCAAGCTGGCG
>JAEVZT010000346.1 GCA_023392115.1 Chloroflexota bacterium | reverse complement strand
CGGTGTCAACCTGACCGTGCGCGCGGGCGAGATCGTCGGCTTGGCGGGCTTGGTCGGCTCAGGTCGAAGCGAACTGGCACAAGTGATCTTCGGCATGATGCCTGCCGAGTCGGGCGAAATCCGGCTGAACGGAAAGCGCGTGGCGATCAAGCATCCGGGACAGGCGATGAAGCTTGGAATCGCCTACGTGCCTGAAGATCGCGGCACGCAGGGGTTGGTCAAGCAAATGCGCATCCGTGAAAACGTGTCGCTGGCGGTCTTGCGCTCGCTGGTTAAGGGAGGTTTCGTCGACCAATCCGCCGAGCAGAACCTCGCCCGTGAAATGATCGACAAGCTCAGTATTCGTGCCTACAGTCAAGAGCAGGTCGTCAACAAACTATCGGGCGGCAACCAGCAAAAGGTGGTCGTCAGCAAGTGGCTGGCGAGCAAGCCGACGCTGTTGATCATGGACGAACCGACGCGCGGCGTCGACGTCGGCGCGAAGGCTGAAATTCACCGCCTGTTGAGCGAGTTAGCGGCGCAGGGGCTGGCGATCCTGATGATTTCGAGCGAGCTGCCCGAAATCCTCGGTATGAGCGACCGGATCATCGTCATGCGCGAGGGGCGGAATGTCGCCGAGTTCAGCCGCGCGGAAGCGACACAGGAGAACGTGGTCACGGCGATGATCGCCGAAAGTCCGGCGGCGGAAGTGGAAGGTGTTGCAACATGACGGCGATCACCACCGATCAAATGAGTACTACGCCGACAACGCGGCGTCTACGCAGGTTCACACGCGGGATAGTCAGTCAGGAGTTGATCCTGATCGTTGTGCTCGTCGTGCTGACCTTGCTCTTTACGGCGGCGAACCCGCGCTTCATCAGCGAACGCAACATCTCCGACATTTTGCTGAACAGCTCGTACATCGCCGTCGCCGCTATCGGGATGTCACTGGTGATCATCTCAGGCAATATCGACATTTCGGTTGGCTCGCTGATCGGGGTGCTGGCGACCATTTCGGGGACGCTTGCCGTCAGCGGCGCGCCGGTCTGGGTGGCGTGGCTCGCGCCGCTGATTGTCGGTCCGCTCGTCGGCGCGGTTAACGGCTTCTTCGTCGCCTATCTGCGCATTCCGGCGATCGTCGTGACGCTCGGCATGATGAGCATCCTCAAAGGCGGCTTGATCATCTGGACGAACGGCGTCTGGATTTACAACCTGCCGCCCGAATTCATGCTGGCACAGCAAAAATGGGCTGGTCTACCGTCGCCAGTGTATTTCATGATTGCGCTGACGATTCTCGCGGCGCTGTGGATGCGCTACAGCCCGACGGGTCGGGCGATTTATGCGGTCGGCGGCAACAAAGAGGCGGCGCGGCTGTCGGGCATTTCAGAGCGGCGCGTGCTGATGCAGGTCTTTATGATCAACGGCTTGATGGTCGGCGTCGCGTCGCTGCTGTTCGCCACCCAGTACAACTCGATCCAGTCAACCGTTCCGCCGGGCGTCGAGCTGACGATCATCACGTCGTCGGTCGTCGGCGGCGTTAGCATCCTTGGCGGGGTGGGGACGGTGATCGGCTCGACGCTGGCGACCATCTTGCTCAATGCCATTCGTTCGGGCATGGTGTTTATCAATCTGTCGGCGTACTGGATTCAGGCGGTTCAAGGGCTGCTGATCCTGATCACGGTGCTCGCCGATCTGCTGCGCCGCCGCCGTCAAGCGCGGGCGATGGGGAGGTAAGGGCACATGGCAGCCGGTGAACGACACTTCGAAGAACGCGCGCCCTCGCTGGGCAGCCGCATCCGCGCGCTGGTGCTGAGTCAGGAAGGCGTCCTGCTCATCATTATGATCGTCGCGGTGCTGCTGCTGTCTACCCAGTCGGCGAATTTTCTGACGCAGAGCAATATCCTCAATCAGGGGCGGCTGCTGACTGAGGTCGGCTTGATCGCCCTGCCGATGACGTTCATCATCGTGACCGGCGGCATTGATCTGTCGGTCGGGTCGATGTTCGGCTTGAGCGCGATCATCCTCGGCTTCAGCTGGCAGGACATGGGGCTGCCGCTTGAAGCGGCGATCGCCATTGGCTTGGCGGCTGGCACACTCGCCGGTTTCATCAACGGCTTGTTCATCGTCCGCCTCGGCGTGCCGCCGCTGATCATGACGCTGGCGACGCTGGCGCTGTATCGCGGTCTGGCGCTCGGCATCAGTCAGGCGCGGTCGGCGCGCGGTTTCCCCGATTGGTTCTTCCAGATCGGGCAGGGGCAGTTCCTCGGCGTGCCGAGTCAGTTGTGGGTGTTCGTCATCTTTGCCATTCTGTCGGCGATCATCTTATCGCGGACGGCATTCGGACGCTCGCTGTATGCTATCGGCAACAATGAGCTTGCTTCGCGCTTTTCAGGCATCCCCGTTGATCGCTATAAGCTGCTGATCTACACGTTCTCAGGCTTCATGTCCGGGCTGGCGGGCTACATCTTCACGTCGCGCGTCAGCACGACCCGCGCCGACATGGGCACAGGCATGGAACTCGACGTGATCGCGGCGGTTGTCCTCGGCGGGACGAGCATCTTCGGCGGCAGCGGCAGCATTGTCGGCACGCTGATCGGGCTGGTGCTGATCCAGCTACTCAAGAACGGTCTGTCGCTCTCCGGCGTGAAGGGGGACTCTACAATCGTGGTGATCGGGGTCGTCCTCATCGCGGCGATCCTTATCAACAGTTTTATCCAGCGGCGAACCGGCGCCGCCGCGTGAAGGGAGGTGAGTTTCCGGAAGGTAGGCACGTCGAAGTATCATCTGCATCAACATCTTCAATGGGGTGTATTAAGGTTGTTGAGGAGAGGATTACGCATGTCTAAGAAGTTGTTGTACGTACTCGCGCTTTGCTGCCTGCTGATCGGCGCGTTTGTCCTGCCGGTGTCCGCGCAGGAAGGGGAACGCTGGGTCGGTTCGGACGATCTGCCGACTGCCCCGCTAGAGTGCCCGGCGGGCGCCGGCGGCGCGGCAGAAGAAGCGGCGACCGACGAAATGGCGACCGAAGAAGCGTCGGCGGCACCGGCATACGACGGCGGCGTGGCGGCGAACGCGCCCGATCTCGCCGGGCAGCCGATCACGATTGTCGATATTCCCAAGCTGATCGGCATCGGCTACTTTAACGCGACAAGCGCCGGAATCCAGCAGGCAGCGGAAGAACTCGGCAACGTCAACGCGACGACCGATGGTCCGACCGAAGGTGACATCACCGCGCAGATCGAATTCATCGAGAACTACATCACGCAGGGCGTGAACGGCATCCTGTTCGCGGCGAATGACCCGGTCGCGATTTCGCCGGTGCTGCGCCGCGCACTGGAGCAGGGCATTCACGTCGTCGGCTATGACGCCAACTCTGAACCGGACGCCCGTGAGTGGTTCGTCAATCAGGCGGAGTTCAACGGCATTGCCAAGGCGTTGGTCGACAGCATGGTGGCGGAAATTGGTCCCGACGGGCGCTTCGCCATCGTGACCAGCTCGTTCACCGCGCCGAATCAGGGGCGCTGGATCGCCGAAATGCACGACTATGTTGGCAAGTGCTATCCGGATCTCGTCTGGTTAGAAACTGTCGAGGCGCAGGAAGACCAGCAGCTCGCCTTCCAGCAGACGCAGACCCTGATCAACAAGTACGGTGAAGAACTTGACGGCGTGTTCGGCATGTCGAGCGTGGCGGTTCCGGGTGCAGCCGATGCGGTGACGCAGGCGAGCGTGTGCGCGGTTGACTCGCTGGCGAACGCGGCGGCAACCCCTGAAGAAGCGGTCGCCGTTGTCGGGGTTTCAACGCCGAACCAGATGCGCCCGTTTGTCGATAACGGCTGCGTCAAGTCGGTCGTACTCTGGAACCCGGTTGACCTTGGCTACGCGGCGGTTTACGTCATGCGCGCGGTTGTTGACGGCACGCTGACGTCTGAATCGACGTCGGTCGAAGCCGGTCGCCTCGGCACGCTGCAAGTCGTCAACGGCAGCGAAATCCTGCTTGGCTCGCCCTTCGTCTTCACCGCTGAAAACATCGCCGATTTCGACTTCTAGTGCACGTCTGCCAACCTCACCCCGCACAACCTGCGGTCGTGCTGCCCCTCTCCATACGGAGAGGGGCGGTTGAGCGAAGCGAAACGGGGTGAGGTTGCACGTAAAGATAGGTGTTCCGATTTGGATACATCCTTGCAGCAAATCGTCGAGATGACGCGCGCCCTCGGGCAGCCGCACCTCGATTACGTGATCATTGGCGAAGGGAATACGTCGTACCGCATCGACGACGAGTCTTTCTGGATCAAGGCGAGCGGAAAGGGGATGCACAACATCGAAGCCGACGGTTTTGTCGCCGTCCGCTTCGCGCCGATCCTGTCGCTCGTCGATCAGCCGCTGGCGGACGCCGTCGCCATCCAGCAGGCAATGCTCGACGCGCGGGTTGATTCTGCGTCGGCGGCACGCCCGTCGGTTGAGGTGACGTTTCATGCCGTCCTCTTGTACGGCTGCGGCGTGAAGTGCATCGCCCACACGCATCCGATCGCCGTCAACCGCGCCCTGTGCAGTTCGCGCGCCGAGCAGTTCGCCAGCAACCGCCAGTTTCCTGACGAGGTGGTGCTCTGTGGTCCGCGTTCGGTGTTTGTGCCGTATGTTGATCCCGGCTTGCCGCTGTCGGTGGCGATCCGCGAGCAGGTGCGGCGCTACATGGACGAATACGGCGAAGCGCCGAAGGTCATCCTGATGGCGAATCACGGCTTGATCGCGCTGGCGCAAACACCGGTTGAGGCGTTGAACATCACGGCGATGTGCGTCAAAGCGGCGGCGATCTTCGCCGGGTCGTGCGCGGTCGGTGAGCCGACGTTCATGTCACAGGCGGACATCATGCACATCTACCGTCGACCGGACGAGATCTACCGCCGGCAGATGTTTGTCGGATAGGAGAATCAAAAACAGTTCACAGTAAGCGTTTTCGCACTCACTGTAAACTGTCAACTGTGAACTGTAAACTTGTCTTGCCTAGTCCTTCGCCGTCGGGTCGAAGGCGTCGCGGAGGCCGTCGCCGATGATGTACAGGCACAGCACCGTGATGAAAATCGCCAGACCGGGGAAGATGACCAGATGGACGCCGCGCGTGAAGAACACCTGCGCGCCGGTGAGCATGTTGCCCCAGCTAGGCGTCGGCGGCTTGATACCTAGACCGAGGAAGCTCAGGGCGGCTTCCGACAGGATCAACGCGCCGATGTCAATCGCCAGCGAGATGACGATAATCGAGAACAGGTTCGGCAGGATGTGGACGAACATGATCCGCAGCGGCGACGCGCCGATCGCGCGGGCGCTAACGATGTACTCTCGCTCGCGCAGGGACAGGGTTTCGCCTCGCACGAGGCGCGTCGTACCCGTCCAGCCGAGGAAGCCGAGCACGAGGATCAGCGTTGTCGGCGAGGGCTGCAAGACGGCAGCCACGATTAAGAGCAGGAACAACTGGGGAATCGAGTTTAGCGTCGCGATCAGCCAGTTGACGATGTCGTCGATGATTCCGCCGTAGAAACCGGTAAGGATGCCGAGCGACACGCCAATGCTGAGCGAGATCGCCGCCGCGAGGAAGCCGACACTGAGCGACACCTGTCCGGCATAGAGCAGGCGGGCGAGGTGGTCGCGTCCTAAGTCGTCAGTTCCCAAGGGGTGACCTTCAGCGCCGACGGGCAGGAACGTGCGCGATGCGTTGGTGCGCGTATGTCTGATGTTTAGCGTATCCGAAATCACAGGGGCGGCGGCTGCCAGCATTGCCATCAGCAGGACGACGCCGAGTGCGAATAGGGTCAGTTTGTCACGGCGCAGGCGGCGCAGCGCGAGCTGCGTGAGCGACAGACTGACGTGCTTCTCTTCCTGTCCGACTTGAAGTTTTGCGACAGATGTTTGCGTAGCCACAAGATCACCTCGCCTAGTCAAACCGGATACGCGGGTCGATGACCGCGTACAGGATATCGGACAGGATGTAACCAAACATCGTCGCCACCGCGCTGACGATCACGACAGTCATCACAATTGGATAATCCTGAGAGGTTACCGCCTGCACGGCGAAGCGTCCCAGACCGGGCCACGAGAAGATCGTCTCGGTGATCGCCGCGCCGCTGAGCAAGCCGGTGACCTGCGGACCCAAGAAGGTTGCCAGCGGGATCAAGGCGTTGCGCGCGCCGTGCTTGAACCATACGGCGCGACCGGTCAAGCCCTTGGACAGGGCAGTCCGCATGTAATCCTGACTCATCACGTCGAGCATCGACGCGCGCATGTAGCGCGAATAGATGGCGATCGTGCCCGTCGCGAGGACGAACGTCGGCAGGATCAGGTACTCAATGCGCCCGTAGATCGGCGGGCAGCCCCCGCTGAGCGCGGGCGGGCAGCGTCCACCCATCGGCAGGACGCCAAGCGTCGAGCCGAAGATCAAGATCAAGATCAAGCCAAGCCAGAAGATAGGGACGGCATTGAAGACGACGGCGAGAACGCGCGTCAGGTTGTCGAACCAGCGTCCTTTCCTGACAGCAGCGAGAATGCCAATGGGGACGCCGAGCACAAGCCCGAACATCAGTGCAGCCGCGCCGAGTTCAAGCGTGGCAGCGACGCGCTCGCCGAGTAAATCGATGACGGGACGGCGGTAGAAGAAGGAGCGTCCAAAATCGCCGCGCAAAACACCGCGGTTTTGCCCGGGCGGTTCCGGTTCACCGTCGCCGTCAGCGTCGAGCGGGATGAGGAACGCGCGGTCGGCGACGCCATCACCGTCTGAGTCCCAGCGCATCCAGTCGTCACCCAAGAGCCAGCGCACGTATTGAAGCGGCAGCGGATCGTTGACACCCAGTCGGGCGGCGACGCGCTCGCGCTGCTGCGGCGTGATCTTGGGATCAAAAGTCAAGGCGGCGACAGGTCCGCCCGGCGCGGCTGCCATCAACAGGTACGAAAAGATGGTGATGCCGAAAAACGTGGGTATCGCCTGAATGAGGCGACGCAAGGTGTACTTGATCATGGGATTTCCCCGCTCATCCCCCGTCCAAGGGAGCGTACGGCACGCTACACCGCACGAACGAACTTACTAGTTCCAACGCGACAGCGACTCGCGTCGAAGATACCAGAACGAATACCGGCGCTTTTTGTCCGCAGGAACCGCCGAAAACCTGTTGGTATCCAAGTATAAAGTCTCGCCTTGTGATCACAATGTGGTGTTTGCTACGCGAGTTGATGATGAAAGTAATATTCTCGCTGTTTTTGGAATTCGCCCCCTCTACCCCAGCAGGTAGAGGGGGCGAATTAGAAACTAGTCTAGCCCA
>JAEVZT010000537.1 GCA_023392115.1 Chloroflexota bacterium | reverse complement strand
ACCTGACCGTCGATGGCTTCGGCACCGTTATCGGCTATCACGCTGTACCGGGCAATGACGAAGCCTTTCTGACCCCGGAAACCAGCGATGAGGAAGCGGCGGACGCGCTGCTTGACCGCGAAGGGCGCGTCGGCATTGGCGGTCATATCCACCGCCAGTTTGACCGGACGCTTTCGATCGGCGGCTGGCGGGCGGTCAACGTCGGAAGCGTTGGCGTATCGTTCGACATGCCCGGCAAAGCACAGTACGGGCTGTTCACGTTCGAGAACGGCGAGATGCACGTCGACCTGCGCGCGATTCCGTACGACCTCGACGCCGTGATTGCCGATCTGTATGCCGTCGGGTATCCTGTGCCCGAATGGACGGAGCGAAATTATCGCCGGAGCGGTTAGGAGCGCGGGATGCCACAGCGCGATCAGTTGATCGGCGAGCTTCAGGGTGAAAAGCAGTACGGCGTGCTGCTGGTCGCGCAAATGGGCGGCGTTCCCAATGAACTCCAGCTTGTGATCCAAACGGCGGAATATGACGCAACCGCCGAAGGTTTGCGCCCGCTCTCGACGTATGCCGTCCGCGCGCTCGGCGTGCGCGAGCACCGCGTGACGCTCGGCGTTTTCGGCAGGCTGGCACTGCCCGACAGTCACCCGCTGCTCTACCACCACAACGCGCCGAAAGCCGCCGTTTACTTCGACGGCAAGCCCGCCGACATCAACGAACTTGTACTCGACATTTCACAGGCGCACGTCAGCGCGCTTGAGGGCTGGCGTCATCTCGTCGACATGCCGGAAGACATCAACCGATCCGCGCCGATGGTCGATCTGCTGGCGAAGGGCTACGGCTTGCTCGGCGTGATGCCGAAGCCGCTCGCCGAGCGCATGGGCAGGGTGCTGGAGCATCACGGCATCAAAGCCACGTTGAACGAAGAAGCGAATTATGAAACGACCGACGAACACGGGCGATCGCGGCTGGCGAAGCTGCTGCTGATCGACCAGTCGTACATCATCGCGCTCGACTTCACAGTCGAACGCATGGGGAAATCAATGTAGATCGGGTCTCAACGCCGCTGACTCAACAATCTTACTCTCAGCACTCAGCACTCTGTACTCAGCACTTACATGGGAGGCACTTCTTTGGAACTCAAAAATGCTGTTGCACTGGTGACCGGTGGGGCGTCGGGATTGGGCGCGGCGTGTGTGCGGCGGTTGATCGCGAGCGGCGCGAAGGTCGTGATCCTCGACCGTGACGGCGAGCGCGCGTCGGCGCTGGCAGGCGAATTGGGCGCGTCGGCGCGGGCGGCAGCGGCCGATATCACCAGCGAAGCCGACGTGACACGCGCTATCCAGACGGCGGTAGAGGCATTCGGCGGGCTGAACGCCGTGATCAACTGCGCCGGGATCGGCATGGCGATGAAGACCGTCGGCAAGAACGGGGCGCATCCGCTCGACGTGTTCGAAACGGTGATCCGCATCAACCTGATCGGCACGTTCAACGTGATCCGCCTCGCCGCCGCGCAGATGATCGGCAGCACGCCGGACGCGGAAGGCGAGCGCGGCGTGATTATCAACACGGCGTCGATTGCCGCTTACGACGGTCAGATCGGGCAGGCGGCATATGCGGCGTCAAAGGGCGGGATCGCGTCGATGACGCTGCCGATAGCCCGCGATCTGGCGCGCGAGGGGATTCGCGTGGTGACGATCGCGCCGGGGATTTTCGACACGCCGCTGCTCGCGGCGCTGCCGGAAGCGGCGCGGGTGTCGCTCGGTCAGCAGGTGCCGTTCCCGCCGCGCCTCGGCAAACCGGAAGAATTCGCCCAACTCGCGCAGGCGATCCTCGAAAACCCCATGCTCAACGGCGAGGTCATCCGGCTCGATGGCGCGCTGAGGATGGGGATGAAGTAAGCCGAATTGGTGTAAAATTGTTGTGGGGTAAGGAGTGTGATTGTTATGGCGTTGAGTGATTTGCTCAGGGCGGTAAATGTTCTCTCTCGCGAGGAGTTGGATCAGCTGTATGAATACATTGAACAACTGCGCGAGCGACAAGAAGCGGCGCGAGGCGCAACACCCGAAGAACGAATCCGCCGTTTGAACGCTGCTGCTCATGCGATCCGCGATGGCTTCAGTGAACAAGAATGGGAAGAAGTGGTAGACGCTATCAATGTTGAATACATCGAACCGTTTGATGACGAACAATGGAAAGACTGATCTATATTCTCGACAGCAACGCCGTTTCCGATTTTCTTAATCACCAGCCTGTCCTAAAGCTTCGAGTTGAGAATGCTATTGCGCGGAATCATCTTGTTTGTTTAGCCCAACCTGTCCATTATGAAGTTTCGCGCGGCTTACTAAAGGTAGGCGCGACACGCAAACTCACCGCATTTGAGGATGAATTTGTGCCACAGCTAGACTGGCTTGCGTTGGCGGATCGTGATTGGCGTGAGGCGGCGAAGTTGTGGGCAGATGCCACACGTAAGGGGAAGCAGCTCTCCGATGTTGACTTCTTGCTTGCGGCGCTGGCAATTCGCTTCAACGCCATCCTAGTTAGTAGCGACAATGACTTCGACGTGCTGCCCGTAAGGCGTGAAAACTGGAGGGTATGAGCTTGGGTTGAATACGCGCCGATCATGAGGCTGCCGTGACAAAGCTTCAGGTCAATCCGATACGGGAACGTAGGGAGAATGTCCCCCTAACACAGCCTTCTTCTCCAACGTAAGGATGAGCAAACCGCTACGGGCAAGCTGTCGTATATCCGCGCAGCGGCGTGCGCTAAGCCCCCTCGATCCCGCCGGGAAGCACCTTCGCCGCCGCCGGAAGCGCTCGAGGGCGGCGCTGTCCCAGCATGGGGCGCTCCACGAGCTGGTAAGTGATGAACGCCAACCCCAGCGCGATCCCGAACACCGCCACATAGACTCGCACACCCGCCATACCGGACGCGCCGACGATGAACAACGCCATCATGTGCCAGAGATAGATGCCATACGTGAGGTTACCCATCCAGAGAACGAACCGGTTTTCGATTACGAAACGCCCGGCGCTGATGTTGAGAATCAGCCAGCCGGAAACGAGCGTCACCGCGTAATCGACCACGACGTTGTGCGACGGCATCTCGACCACAATGATCACGGCAACCGCCACGATGAGGCAGATTCGCGCTGGAAGCGTCGTCAATGTGCGTTCGATGAGCGGACGCTGGTAGTACCAGAACCACGCGAACAGCGCGCCTATCGCCAGCGAGTCGACCTTCAGATAGAGGACGATTTGATGAATCGGGCTTTCATACGGCGTCAGCGCGAGGATCAACATGCGCACGAAGATCACCAGCACGAGCGCCAGCGGCACGCGCCGCGCCAGCACCAGCCACGGTATCAGCGCGTAGAAGACGATCTCCACGCCTAGACTCCAGAGATGGCTGACCATGCCGGAAACGCTGTTCAGCGCTAGGGGGATGTAGGTGGCGAAGAGCGCGGACGCGGGAAACTGGATCGGGTTGAACTGGCGTCCAAACACGATCGCATAGTCAGGGGCGGTGGCGATGCTCACCGCTGCGGTTATCGCCAGCACGAGGTAATAAGCAGGAGCGATCCGACGCATTCGCCGGCGATAAAACCCTATCACGTCAATCTGATCTCGCCGCCGCTTCTCGGAAAGCAGGATCCATGTGAGCAGGAAGCCCGACAGCACGTAGAACAGGATCACGGCGCTGCCGCCCGTCAGTGTGAAGTTGCGTAGGATCCCTGTATTGACATCGATCAGGAACCAACCGGGGATAAACTGGTGTACGTGTCCGACAACCACCGATACCGCCGCGTAGATCCGCAGCGCGTGCAATCCTGCGATATACTGAGTTTTTCGAGTATTAGATGGTGCATTCATCCCGCGATGATAACACGGGCAACTGCGAAACGGCAGTCGCAATATTGCTCAGTCACTACGTAGGCAGTACTTTAGTCCTCGCGCGAACCCGGTTCAATCTAAAACAGGGAGCGACAGCTGATGGAACCTGAATCCGGAGACTTGTTCAGTAACGCCACCGCTTACGAGGGTTATGTTGGTCGCTGGAGCCGTTTCGTCGCGCAGCAGTTCGTTGCTTGGCTGAATATTCCTGCCGGCTGTACGTGGCTCGACGTGGGAGCAGGAACCGGCATTCTCACCCAAGTCATTTTGCAGGAAACGTCCCCGGCAAGGGTCGTCGGCATCGATTCATCGGCGGGGTATATCGAGTTCGCTCGCCAGCGTTTCCACGATGCACGCGTCGAACTCAAGGTAGCCGATGCCGCTGACTTCGCCTTTGAGTCGCCGCAGTTCGATGTCGCCGTTGCGGGGCTGGTTCTAAACTTCGTACCAGCGCCAGAGCAAGCAGCGAAAAATATGGTGCAAGCGGTCAAGCGCGGCGGGACGGCTGCCGCCTACGTCTGGGACTACGGCGGTCGAATGGAAATGATGCGGCACTTCTGGGACGCCGCGGCAGTCGTTGATCCAGTTTCAAGTGAAATGGATGCAGGTCACCGGTTTTCGATCGCGCGACCGGACAACCTGCGCGCGTTGTTTCAATTGGTGGGACTCGAATCGGTTGAGGTCATGCCGATTGACGTGCAAACCCGGTTTAAAGACTTTGACGACTACTGGCTGCCCTTTCTCGGCGCGCAAGGCTCGGTCTCGAAATACCTGCGCAGCTTGAGCGAAGACATGCTGAATGCAGTCCGCGACCAGCTGCGACGCCAGCTGCCTACGGCTGACGATGGATCGATCCCGCTGATCGCGCGCGCATGGGCAGTCAAGGGGAAAAAGGACGCGTCCGGTTAGGCTTACCGGAGCAGAGAGTCTTTCGGGATTTGACTCTACGGGTGTCAGAGGTTGAAATAGAAACTGAAGTGAACTCTAGACGTGAATTATAAGTGATGTGCGATTGATCTCTACGTACCGATGATCCTGAAATGCCTCGATGATTCTAGAGAGTTGAGGCAGCAGTATTATAGCATTGTTCAATGCAGATAC
>JAEVZT010000261.1 GCA_023392115.1 Chloroflexota bacterium | reverse complement strand
CCGCATCCTCTGTAGGTTTACTAAGCCGCCCCAACGCGGGGGCGGCTTTTTAATTGGATACTAAAGCATTCAAATCGCGGTTCGATTATAATCCGCCGCATATCAAGTGTTGCGGTCAGGGGGATTTGTGAAACTCACCGTCTACCACGAGAGCAGCGCGTTTGACGAGCTCAGAGATGAATGGAACGCGCTGTTACATCACAGCACATCCGACACGATCTTCTGCACATGGGAGTGGCAGTCTACGTGGTGGAACAGCTATCAAGCCGGGGATTTGATGATCGTCACCTGCCGGACTGACGACGGGCAGTTGGCGGGCATCGGCTCATGGTTTATCGAGAACAAAGACGGCAAGCGCGTTGTTCGCACGATTGGCTGTGTTGACGTGACCGACTACGTTGACATCATCGTCCACACCGATCACGTCGACGAAGTGCAGATGCAGTTCGCGCGCTTTCTGGCGGAAAACCACGACAAGTACGACTACCTCAACTTGTGTAATATCCCTGAAGCTTCCCCCACCCTCTCCGGTTTCGTCGACAAACTCAAAGCCTGTCAGTTCGATGTCAACGTCGTTTTTCAGGAAGTCTGCCCGGTCATCGAGCTCCCCGACGAGTGGGGCGACTACCTCGCCACACTCGACAAGAAGCAGCGTCACGAAATTCGCCGCAAAGTGCGCCGCGCCGAAAGCGAGGCACAAGTCGAGTGGTACGTCGTTGACGAGACACGCGACCTGCAAACCGAACTAGAGCGGTTCTTGAAGCTGATGCGCGCCAGCCACCCCGAAAAAGCACGTTTTCTCGACGATCCGAAGAATATGGCGTTCTTCCGCGCGTTCGTGCCGGTCACACATGCGAAGGGCTGGCTCAAGATGAGCTTTCTGGTGATCAACGGTGAGCCCTCAGCTGCCTACTGCGACTTCGACTACAATGAACGCATCCTTGTCTACAATTCCGGCTTGCAGCCGGAACAGAACGCCCATCTCAGCCCGGGCATCGTCCTGCTGTCCTACAACATTCGCCACGCCATCGAAACCAAGCACAAGGTATTCGACTTCCTTCGCGGCAATGAGATTTACAAGTACCGTATGGGCGGCAAGGATACCAAGGTGTTTAAGCTCAAGGCGGAAGTGCCCGCCGTCGCGCGGGTCTAACTTTAAGCGGGGCAGGCAGTCACACCTGCCCCGCTTTATTTTTCAGTTCAGCCACCGTAGGCGTTGGGGATGTCCGTCAGCAGCACGTTGATGTACGGCTCGTGCGCCTGAATTTCAAGCGTATCTGCTTCCTTGATGACGCGCTGCCCCTTGTAGTACAGCACATCGTTGAACCCGTCATAGCGGTAGCGGCGGTTGACCCAGCCATAGCGATTGTGCTGAAAGACCAGATTGAACTGGACAGCTTCGTCTTCCGGAAGGATAACCTGATCGACCAGCCACACCGGCGCGAACTGCTCCATGTGCGGCTTCACTTTTGCATCGCGCTTTCTCAGCAGGATTTGCTCTGCCATGCGTATCTTCCCTGTTATCGTCTGCACGTCAATGTCCGCTAATTGTAGCGATGCGACCGGCGTTTCGCTACGTCGAGTCGACAGTTACCAGCGCGGCACGGAGACGGGCTCGGTTTCCTTGCGCACAGGCAGTTGGAACAGTACGACCTGTTGATCACCGTCATCCCCTGCCCCACCCGCTTCGAGGATGATTCGCACCGAGCGATCGTAGGTGAAGTAGTTCCACACCCAGTTCACCATCACGTTCAGGCGGTTGCGGAAGCCGAGCAGCGCGACGAGGTGCAGCCCGAGCCATGCGATCCATGCGAAGTAGCCGCTGAGCTTGAAGTGGTTGAAGATATAGGCCACGGCGCGGCTGCGACCGATCGTCGCCATGATGCCCCTGTCAATATACGCGAACGGCTGCTGCTGCCAGCCCTTGAGCCGCCGCAGGATGTTCTTCGCCGCCAGTATTCCCTGCTGCTTGGCGACAGGAATCAGCATCGGGTACGGCTGACCGCCTTCATCTTCCAGATACGCCATGTCGCCAATAACGTAGACGTTGTCGACGCCTTCAGCTTCTAGAGTTGGGAGAACCGGCACGCGACCGCCGCGCTGAAGCCGGACGCCAAGCGCGAGTGCCAGCGGCGACGCCTTGACACCCGCCGACCAGATCAGCGAGTGCGTGTGGATGATCCGACCGTCTTTCAGGACGATGTAATCTGACCCTGCATCTACCACAGGATTGCCGAGGACAACTTCGACATCGAGCGATTCGAGTTGCTCGATAGCCGACCTCTGGAGCGTTTCGGGGAATGGCGCCAGAACG
Source organism: Chloroflexota bacterium (assembly GCA_023392115.1). Lineage (GTDB taxonomy): Bacteria > Chloroflexota > Anaerolineae > Aggregatilineales > Phototrophicaceae > Flexifilum. The sequence goes on along the minus strand of JAEVZT010000261.1, from coordinate 1,542 downwards.
CGGTCGGTCGCTTCGATTAAGATCACCTGCGGTGACAGGCTGGCAAATTCCTTGTTCAGCACGTGCGTGTACAATTCACGCAGCGCACCCGCCGTTTCCAAACCGGTGGGTCCCCCGCCGACGACGACGATCGTTGTCAGCGCCTTGCGATACTCGGCATCTTCCGCCCACACGGCGCGCTCGAACAAGTGCAGGATATGGTTTCGCAGGATGACGGCGTCCGTTAATTCCTTCAGGTCGAACGACGCGGCTTCGATTGGCGTCATATCGAAGTAGTTGGTCACGCTGCCGGCGGCAACGATCAGATAGTCGTAGCGTTCCTGACGGCTGCCGTCGACAGTTCGTACGTCGACCACCTGCCGCTCAGTGTCAACGCCCGTGACATCGCCGAGCAGGAAGGCGATGTTCGCGTCACCGCGAAAGATCGAACGTACGGGATAGGCGATTTCTTCAGCCTCCAGACCGCAGGTCGCCACTTGATACAACAGCGGCGTGAACGTGTGATAGTTGTTGCGGTCGATTAATAGGACATCGACGGCTTCGTTCGCCAGCTGGCGGGCAGCATGTAAGCCACCGAATCCCGCGCCAATGATCACAATTCGAGGGCGGTGCGTCATGGAGTTCAGCCCTTTCGACTCATATTCAATTGCTTCACTTCGTAACTGCCATCATTGTACCATATCTTTGTGAAGAAATACACAATTAATTCTCAGAGAATGTGTGATCCCCTAGACGTTAGGGGTATACTGTCATTCGCGTTCTCATTTGAACAAATCACATGACGACCTTTACCCACGATACGTTTTTATCACCGTTCACATGGCGCTACGGTTCACCCGCCATGCGTGCCCTATGGAGCGAAACGCACAAGCGCCGTTTATGGCGGCGGCTGTGGGTCGAGCTGGCGCGCGCCGAGCAAGCTGCCGGACTAGTCACACCGGAGCAGCTTGCCGACCTTGAAGCCCACGCCGATCAGGTGGATGTCGCTCGCGCCGAGGAGATCGAAGCCGTTATCCACCACGACTTAATGGCGGAAGTGCAGGCGTTCGCCGAGCAGTGCTCAATCGGCGGCGGGATCATTCATCTCGGCGCGACAAGCGCCGACATTGAGGACAACGCCGACGCCTTACGCATACGCGAAAGCCTCGACTTAATCGAGGCGCAGACGCGCCGCCTACTGCACTCCTACCGCGCACAAATCGCCGCGCTCGCCGACAAGCCGGTGATGGCGTACACGCACATCCAGCCCGCCGAACCAACGACGATGGGCTACCGTCTGGCGCTTTACGCGCAGGACTTGATTGAAGATAACCGAGCGCTGGCACAGCTTCGAGGGACAATTAGGGGCAAAGGCTTTAAAGGCGCGGTAGGTACGCGCGCGTCATACGCCGAACTGCTCAAGGGCACGGTGATGACGCCCGCCGACCTTGAGGCGCGAGTCATGGCGGCGCTCGATCTGCCCCCCTTCCCGATTGCCGGACAGACCTACCCGCGAAAGCAGGACTGGCAGGTCGTGAGCGCGCTCGCCGGCTTGGCGGGGAC
>JAEVZT010000197.1 GCA_023392115.1 Chloroflexota bacterium | reverse complement strand
GCGTTGAGGATGACCTGCGTGGCGAAGCCGGTTTCGACGTAGCGGGCGAAGATCGTGCAGTTGCCGACCTGCGGCGTGATCACTTCGTCGACGGTCAGCAGCGGACGCTGGCGCAGGTGGGAATTAGCATCATCCCGGTTTGCGTCGGTCGTCGCCGTGCCGCTCGCCTTGCTGTAGAACTCCGCCGTATCGGCGTCACACCCACCGTAGACGATCTGCGTCGCCAGCCCGGCGAACAGCGCCTGCGTCCCTTCCTGCCCGTAGATCAAGTGGAACTGCCCCTTGGTCTGCGCGCCGATTAGGATCGAGATGCGGCGCTTGCGGACGAGGTTGACATCCGCCACCAGCCCCTCCAGCCTGCCGAGCGTGGGGAACTCGTCGAGGATCACGCCGACGGGCATCGGCAGCGGGCCGCCGTTGCGCTCGCCGAGCGTGTCGAGGTCGAGCATGAGCTTGCGCAGTGTCGCGCCGAGGTACGAGGCATAGACGGCGCGCATCCTGCCGGGACAAGTCAGCAGCACGACCGTCGGCTGCGCGACGATCAGATCGGCGTCGAAATCGGACGCGCTCGTGTTGTCGCGCACTTCCGCCGACGCCCAGCCGGTAAGCGCGGTCGCCAGCGTCGCGATGACGTTCGCCGCGACCTTGCCATCCGACTTGACCGAAGCGATGAAGCTGTTGGCGAGCAGCGCGGCATCGTCCTTGTTCGAGGTGAGCGCATCCGCCAGCGCTTTGATGTCATTCATGGCGTTGTAGATCGCGCCGAGGTTCGGGAAGCGGATCAGGCAGGCAGAGAGCAGGGCAGCGGCGCTGTCCGACCAGAAGCGGTTATCGCCTAACGGCGGCACGAGCACATCGGCGAGCGCGCGTGCGTCCGAGACGTTCGTGATGTTTTCAGCGAGGTTGTAGCGCGGACCGTCGGCGCTGGTAGGGTCGTGGATGACGACGAGATGGCGCGTGATGGCGGCGAAGCGCAGGACATAATCGGTGATCTCGCCCTGCGGATCGGCGATGATCAGCGAGTGCCCCGATTTCATTCGATCAGCGATAGCGGGCAGGATGAGTCCCTGTGTCTTGCCTGAACCGGGCCCGCCTAGCGTCAGGATGCCGCGCGCTACATCCTCTCCGCCGAGGCAGAACCTGCCGATGCCTACATCCAGCCGCCGCTTGCCTTCACCCCAGAACGCGCCGAACAGGATCAGCCCCTCCGGGTCGGCGCGGCGGAAGCGGCGGTATTCGCGCAGCGTGCAGAAGTGGGATGAACCGAGCGCGCCGCGGCGGACGTTGGGCGAACGCAGTCGGTCGATCCGCTCGCGCAGCCAACCGCCGTCACGAATGAGGCTGTGCAGTCCGGCGGCGCTGGCGATCAGCGTAAAGGCGAACAGCAGACCGAATACACAGAGACGGATCGGATCGACGCCGCGCGGCGCCCCTGCAACCAGCGCAAGGATCGGGCTTGGTGTCGCCGTTCCACGCGTCCGTTGGACGGCGAGATCGGCAAATAGATTGAGCAGAATGGCGGCAGCAGCAAACAGTACGACCGAGTAGGTTAGAAGCACGGCGAAGCGCTGCAGCGTGCTTTTCGTCTGCTGATCGCTCCCACGACGAATACTCGCCCCCAACAGGACGGCAGTGATCACCGTTAACTGCGGCGCGAGGCACAGTAGCGGCGCGACGAGACCTGAAAGTACGTCGCGAGCGTCGGTGAACAGCCAGTAGAGCATCGGCGTGTCACCTTTACGAAAACCACATGTCGAAATCATCCGGCGCGGGAACATCACGCTTAAGGTCGGGGCGCAGGTAACGCCAATCGTGATCGAGCATCCTGTCGAGCGCTTCGGCGAAATGCTTCTCCGCAATCTCGTGGAGCAGCGCAGCATGCCCCTTCGATACGTTGTTGTAGACCGGCAGTCGTTCGGTGATCCCCGGCGCAGTTCCCGGCAAAATGACGTGCGTATGCAGATGTTCCATCTCCGGTTGATCCTGTGTCGTTTTCGTCAGCGCGCGGTGCTGCACGTAGGCGTATTCGGGCACATCGAGTCCCCGCTGCGTGTAGTATTCCTCGATGACCCGTTCGGTAAGCGCGTTGAGCAGGGCAGGGCGATCGCGCTCCGGCACAAGCGCCAGCAGATCGGGCGCGGGTGAGACAACCCACGTCCACGCGATCACGTGCCTGCTACCCAGCTTGAGGCAGTTGTCGTAGATTGCGCGGTGGTGTAGCCCCAATCCGCGATCATGCCAGCGCTCGACGCCGCGCTGCTGCGCGAGGTGGTTGTTGCGCTTGTCACGGTATTGGAGGTAGCGCAGTGTTGCTTTCAACCCCTGCTTGCCGGTGCCGCGTCCGGTTCTCCGTGGTCCCTTGTAGGCGATGTCGACGATCACCAGTGCTTTGCTCATCGCTTCCCGACTGCGGGTAGATCGCGCACGGCGGCGATTTGCTTTTGCAATGTTTCGCCTTTTGTCCGTGCCGCAATGACCGCTTCCTCGATGTAGGCATCCCCGTCGAGCGCCGGCGACAGCAGCGTGACGAGGTAAATGATCACGTCCAGTTGGAACAGGATGACATTTTCCAGCCGGTCAATCCGCTCTTGCAGCGATTTCTGGAAGTGGCGGCGGCTGCCAACGATGTCTTCCTGTTCATCCAGAAACCGCCGGATCGCCTCGCGGATGAGGTCGGCTTCCGTGATCTCACGCCCCCGTTTCGCGGCGATCTGCTGCAAGAGGTCGCGCATCTCCGGCGTCATGCTCACGCTGCGGCGGGCTGTCTTGGTCGCCATTGAACACCTCTCGGCTATGCTCTCTGATCATTATTGCAAAGTGGAGCGTGCAGAGATGCGGAAAATTACCGGGAAGGGTAGTGCGTTGAAGTGCCGGGGAGAATTCCGCGTCAGGACGGAATTTTACGGGGCGAGCAGGCTGTGCATGGTCGGCGCGCCAGGGTGCGCCGGGTGGGAGCGACTGTTCGCTCCCACCGTCCGCGCAGCACCCGATAGGGCTGCGCGGGTGCGCCACCACGTGGCGCACATCAGCCCCCACCGGCGCTTGAGGTGGCGAGGTTTTACCTCGCGACACCCTCAGCCGGAACGTGCAGCATTCACCACCTGCTCGACTGCCCAGCGCGCCATGTCCCAAGCGACAGATGGGCTGAGGGTGTGCGGCGTCGCTTCGCGACGCTGGCG
>JAEVZT010000141.1 GCA_023392115.1 Chloroflexota bacterium | reverse complement strand
GCTGTAGGGTCTATGACTTGTGGGGCGTCCCCGACGAGCCGCTCGAAACGCTCGAAGCCCAGTTCGAGCAGCGTTCCGATGGCTTATGGGGCGTGTATGGCTTCAAGCGCGGCTGGGGCGGCAAGGTTGTCCGCTCGCTCGGCGCGTGGGATAAAGTCTACAACCCGGTGGTTTACGCGGCATACAGAACGGCGGTGAGATTTCGTGAGCGATCTGACGATTGAGACCATCAACGAGCGCGAAGCGTGGAACAGCGCGCTCGAACAGCTCCCCTACAAGCACGTCTTGCAGACATGGGAATGGGGTGAATTCAAGCATGTTACGACCGGCTGGCGACCGCTGCGGCTCGCCTATCGCCGAGATGGTCAAATCGCCGCGATGGTGTCCGTCGGCGTGCGCCGCGTCGGCGCGTTCACAATGCTGTACGCGCCGAAAGGTCCCGCGCTCGCTTATGATGACGTCGAACTCGTCTCCGACGTGCTCGATCATCTCCAGCGCGTCGCGCGCCATTATCGCGCCATCTGGCTCAAAATCGATCCCGACGTCGTCGCGGCAACCGGCATCCCATCGACATCCGCGCCGATTGACGCCACGCTGCCGCCCGCCCCCGACGACATCGCCGATCCGACCGGACAGGCTTTCATGCGCACGCTGCGCGATCGAGGCTGGCGCTTCTCGAACGATCAAGTCCAGTTCCGCAATACGATCATCCTCGACCTGACGCGCTCCGAAGACGAGCTGCTGGCGGGCATGAACCAGAGCACGCGGCGCAAAATCCGCATCGCCGAACGTGAAGGCATCCACATCCGCGCCGGCTCAGTCGACGATCTGCCGCTGCTGTATGAACTGTATAAAGTCACCGGCGAGCGCGATGACTTCTTGATCCGCCCGCCGTCCTATTACGAGCAGGCGTGGCGCGTCTTCATCGAAGCGGGCTTGGCGCACCCATTGATCGCCGAATACGACGGCAAGGCGATTGCCCACATCATCCTGTTCCATTTCGGCAGCACCTGCTGGTATTTCTACGGCGCGTCGTCTGACGAACAGCGCGACAAGATGCCGAATTACCTGCTCCAGTGGCAGGCGATCCGCTGGGCGAAGGCGCAGGGTTACACGCGCTATGACATGTGGGGCGCGCCGAATGTCTTCACTGCTGACGATCCGCTGTGGGGCGTTTACAACTTCAAGCGCGGCTTTCGCGGCACGGTGACGCGGCACATCGGCGCGTGGGATTACGTCCCCTACCCGCTGCTGTACGGCGCGTTTGAAGAACTCTATCCGCGCCTCCTCAACTGGATGCGCAAACGGCGCGCAAACGCATGAATCTTCAAGTTTTACGCCGCGCGGTCAAGCGTGAAGGCGCGGAACGCTACCTGCTGCTCACACTGGTCAGCTTTGCCGGGTCGGTCATCCTGACCCGGGTCTATCTCGACCTCGCCGACTACCCGCAGATCGGCAACAGCGAACTGCACATCGCCCACGTCCTGTGGGGCGGGCTGCTGCTATTCATCGCCGCGCTCCTGCCGATCATGTTCGCTAACCGCTGGGTCTACACGCTCGACGCGATCCTCGGCGGGATCGGCGTCGGCTTGTTCATCGACGAAGTCGGCAAGTTCATCACGCAGACCAACGATTATTTCCATCCCGCCGCCGCGCCGATCATCTACGCCTTCTTCCTGCTGACGGTGCTGCTGTATCTGCAGCTCCGCCGCCCCGCCTCGCACGATTCGCGCGCAGAGCTTTACCGCGCGCTCGACCAACTGATGGAAGTGATCGAGAACGACCTCGACCGGAATGAACGCGCCGCGCTTGACGCGCGCTTGCAGCGGATCATCGACAACCCCGCCGCGCCCGAACACCGGCATCTCGCCGAAGCCATGCTCGACGTGCTGCACTCGGACGCGCTCGAAGTCCACGAGCCGGTGCCGCGCCGAATACAGCTCGCGCTCGACGCGCTGCAGCGTTTCGAGGAGAAATACCTAACGCGCGCCCGCATGCGTACCCTGATCGTCGTCGGACTGTTCCTGACCGGAATCGGCGCACTGGGTCAACTCGCGGTGTCGGCGTTCGCCGTCTTCCAGCCCGACGTGATGGAAACGCTGATCGCGGAACTGTTGATCAACGAGCGCTACGTCCAGACCGTCACCAGCGCAAGCTGGTATCTTGTGTTGCTGACGCTCGACGGCGCTGTCGGCTTCTTCCTCGTCTTCGGGAGCGCCCTGCTGCTGACCGGACGCGAACAGCTCGGCAGCCGCGCCGGCTACATCGGCTTGCTGCTGTCGCTGACGACCGTCAACCTGCTCGTGTTCTACTTCAACCAGTTCGCCGCCATCAGCACGACAATCATCCAGTTCGCGCTGCTGCTCCTGATCGTGCGCTACCGCACGCGCTATCTGGGAACGGGGATCGGCATCACAACGCCGGAAGCCGAGTCGGTTGTAGAATAGCAGTCGGCATTCGTGGCGGCGGTGTTAGCGGAAAGGGATTGACCAGATGAATGGCAGCTCGGCGCGTGTGAAGGCGGAACTCGAGCACAAGATGGTGCTGACCAACGGCGTCAACCTGCACGTCGTCCAGACCGGCGCGGCTGACAGCGATCTCGTCGTGCTTCTGCACGGCTTCCCCGAGTTCTGGTACGGCTGGCACAAGCAGATCGACGCGCTGGTTGATGCCGGATTCCGCATCTGGATACCTGACCAGCGCGGCTACAACCTGAGCGAAAAACCTGCGGGGCTTGACGCGTACCGGGTTGAAGAGCTTGTCCGCGACGTACTTGGCTTGATCGACGCCGCCGGACAACAAAAGGCGTACATTGTCGGGCACGATTGGGGCGCGATCGTCGCGTGGTTCATGGCGCTGTGGTATCCGGAGCGCGTCGAAAAACTGGTCATCATGAACGTGCCGCATCCGAAGATCGCCTTTGAAACTATCCGTTCGAACCCGCTGCAAATGCTCCGCAGCACGTATGCCGGTTTCTTCCAGATCCCGATCGTGCCCGAACTGCTGCTCACCTTTGCCGATGGGATGGTCAGCGCCGGCACGATGCTGCGTTCGAGCAAGCCGGGGACGTTCACCGACGCCGACATTGCCGAGTACACGCGCGCATGGAAGCAACCCGGCGCGATGACAGCCATGCTCAACTGGTATCGCGCGCTCGCGCAGCGTCCGCCCAGCTTCCCCGACGACGTGCGAGTCCACATCCCTACGTTGATGTTCTGGGGCAAGCATGACGTCGCGCTGATCCCTGACATGGCGCAGGCGAGTATCGATCTGTGTGGCGATGGGCAGCTCGTCTTTTTCGAGGACGCGACTCACTGGGTACAGCACGAAAAAGCGCGCGAAATCAACCCTCGAATGATCGAGTTTTTCGCGGAAGGAAGTTCACAGTTTACAGTAGACAGTTCACAGTAAAAGCGTTGATTCACTTACTGTGAGCTTTTCACTGTGCTCTGCCTTAGCACTCAGCACTCGGCACTCAGCACTTCCTAGCCTTCCATCCGCTCGACGCCGACGAAATACGCGCCGACGCTCTCGTCGCGCCGTCCCAGAATGCGGACTTTCCACGTCCCGCCCGCGTCGATGTCACAGATCAGCGTGATATTGTTGTCGCCTTGCAAGATATTGCCGCGCTCGCAGCGTTTGGTCGCGTCCGAACCGTTCGGGCGCACGAGCGCGATGTTGCGGCTGACGCGGTTCGCGCCGAGCGACAGGAACTGGACATAGACGGCGACCGACTCGCCGTCTCGGGCTTCAAATTCATATTCGTGTAGGTAGCCGGGTTCGAGGACGTCAGTATCGCGCGCGGCGATCGGCTCGCTCTGCGCGGCGGGCACGATCAGCGGCGCATCCTGCACCTGTTCGATCGGCATGCCATCGACCTCATGCACGGGCGTCGGTCCGCCGGTGATCTGCGTCAGCACCGTTACCGGTCCCGTGATGACGCCAATCAAATTGAGCGTCAGCAGCGAGCACGACGATCCAAACAGCAGCATGCCGAGGAAGATGATCAGCCGGCGCGCCCCGCCCCCATCGCGCCGCCGTTTGACCTGCTTCAGCGGCGGCAAATCGGCTTCATCGATTGTGGGGGCGGATGGTGGCGATTCGACCGGCGGCGCTGTCAGCGGCTTCGCGCCTTCGAGCTTGAACAGCAGCCGGTTCGCCTGCGTGTGCAGCGGCTCAAGCTCCAGCGCGCGGCGCAGGCAGCTGATCGCCTGTTCGCGCGACTCGCACGCCTGCGCCGCCAGCACCCAGATGTCGGCGGTCGGCTGCTTCAGCAGGGGGCGCAGCAGCACCTGAGCAGTTTTCTTGTTGTCAGCCTTGAGGGCGGCTTGAATGGGAAGCAGATCGGGCGGCATGGTGAACTCGACGGTGATGACTCAATCCCGACAGTGATATTTACTTCTAAGAATAGCCGATCTTGCGCGGTCAGAACGT
>JAEVZT010000512.1 GCA_023392115.1 Chloroflexota bacterium | reverse complement strand
GGATTACGCTTTGAGCTTCGTTTCGTCGAGCCTGCCGTCTTTCAGGTCGAAGATCAACTCGCGCAGTTTGTCAGGCTTCTGCAAGCCGTTGAATGAGATTTCAGCGCGATCCGACCCCGCCGACTGGACGACGATGTTGCCGTAGCCGAAGATCGAGCCGAACACCGACTTGTCGACGCTAACGTCGGTGATATTCGCAAGGCTCATCGACGTTTCGTTGCCGCTGAGGATGTTGCCGCGCCGCTGGGTGATGCGCCGCGTCGTGACGTGGATTTCGTTCAGCCGCCAGAGCGTGAGAAGATACAGCCCCAGCGTAAAGATTGTTCGCCACCAGAAGCCAAGTGTCGCCGGACTGCGGCGAAAGACTGCGACGTCCTTTTCCGGTGTCATTGTCTGCATCGTCGTTACTCCCTGTCTGCGAGATATGCATCCATTATACGCCGTCTACACGTCACGCCAGTTCGGTGGGCGGTTGCGCAGCCGCCACAGGACGCCAGCCGGGTAACCGATCATCTTCGCCACGTCGCCGGTCACGCGGATCACAGGGACAAGGGCGACGGCGTACAGGTTGCTGAGCAGCGTCACGCGCGCGGCGTTGACGCGCGCCGTTTCGGCAAGGACGGAACGCAGCCGCTTGTAGGGCGCGCGCAGGTAGACCGCCGCGCCGAGCGCGTACAGACTCCACAGCGATTTATGCACCTTCCAGCCGAGCGCGAAGATCAGCGGAACGGCGAGCCCGTAGGTCGCGTAGCGCGCCGCGTGACGCTTGCGCCACAGGTCGGCTTTGCCGTCGCCGCGCGCGTAACGCCGATAGGTCTTGAAAAAGCTCTTGAGCGAGCCGTGCGGGCGGTAGTAGACGAGCGCGTCGGGCGCGAACGCCTGCGGCGCGGACGTCGCCTTCAAGCGCAGGTCGAAGACGAGGTCTTCGCAGTAGTCGAGCCATTCGGGGTAGCCGCCGACCGTCTGCCACGCCGCCTTGCGAAAGGCGATGCTGCGGCTGCTTGGCAGAAAGGTCTGCCCGTCGACTTCGTCAACCAGTGGGAACGACGTCGCCCCCATCGCCGCTTCAAAGACGCTGCGCGGGTCGACGCGGAAGAACCCGGCGACGACCTCAAGTGATGGATCGTCGCGCAGCGGGCGCGTGATCCGGTCGAGCCAGTCGGGATCGAGGATCACGCCCGCGTCGGTGACGGCGATAATATCGTGAGTCGCGGCGGCGATCGCGCGGTTGCGCCCGGAGCTGATGCCGCACCCCGGCTCGACAAGCACGCGCAGCGGCAGCCGATCGGCGTAGTCGCGCAGCACGGCGACCGTGTTGTCGCTGCTGCCGCCGTCGACGATCACGACTTCGTCCGGCGCGAGCGTCTGCGCGGCAAGGGAATCCATTAACCGGCGAATGTTCTCGCCCTCATTCAGGACGGTAGCGATAACGGTGATCAAGTGATGGTTCACTCCGATAGCGGTTCCGCCGGAGGCTAAAGCCCCCGGCTGTCTGGAAGTAAGCCGGCTGAAGCCGGCTGTTCAGCCCCGTTCACGGGGCTTTTTTCCCTAGCCCGACGCTTTTAGCGTCGGGGGTATCGGGCGGCACATACGCGCTGACCCGCTCCACCAGTTCATCATAACGTTCGTGCGTCCGGTTCGTCAGGGCGATCACGCCGGTGAAGCCCTCGCCGGCGAACATCCCTGTGAAGCGGTACTGCACGGGCAGCGACGGGATGACGAGCATGATTCCGGCGGCGGGGCGGTAGTTCCTTCGTCCCGCGAGCGCTCGCCGCCCGACTTCGGCGTCTTTCGGCGGCAGCAGCGGATAGTCCTTGAGCGCCCGCACCTCGCGCCAGTCGATGAAGCGGTCGCGCCACCAACGCGGGTGGATCGTCAAGCCGTCGGGCGCAACCGTGACGGCGGGCGTCGCCGTCGTCAACATCACAACCGGCGCGATCAGCAGCAGCGTGATCACGCCGGTGATCAGGAACAGTAAGACCGGCAGCCCGATTAAGACGAGCGCGAACTGACCGGCGGCGGCGATCAGCATGACGGCGATCAGCAGCGCCGCGCCGATCTGCGTGATGCGCTCAAGGCGCGGGTTCGGGTGCGAGAAGGTCATCGCGCGATGATTTCAAACCAGTAGTTGCCCGGTCTGCCCTCGGCGATCCAGCCGGTGATGCCCGTCGTCAGAATGCGCACGTTCCACCAGTTATAGCCCTCGCTGCACGTCGCGCCGCTGATGACTTCAAAGGCGACGCCGTCGAGCAGGTCGAGCACAACCGGCGCTGCCGTGCTCGGCGCGGAGCGCAGGCGGCGCGGCACGTCGTCACGGTACGTCACCGCTCCGCGCGACCCGGCGCTCAGGTTCAACGGGATGGAGCAGCGCAGCGGGACGGGCGTCAGCGCGGCGTTGAGCGGTTGAATCCAGTAGTCGTCGGGGAAGCCCTCGGCGATCCAGCCCTCGATCGTCGTCCCGCTCGCGTCGAACGGGAAGCGCACCAGCCACCAGTTGAGTCCATCGGCGCAGGCGGCGACGCCGGTCACGTCAAGCACCGTATCGAACGGCAGCGTCGTCAACACCCGCGACTGCAAATCGGCGGACTCGTGGACGCGCAGCCCGGTCGTCAGGCGAACGCGCGATCCGGCGGTCAGCGCGATCGGCTCAAAGCAAACGTTATCCGGATCGACGATGTTGAACGGCTGAAGGAAGTAGCGCCCCGGTCTGCCCTCGATTACCCAGCCCGGATGCCCGACGCCTTCGACATACCACCAGTTGTAACCGTTCTGGCACACGGGACCGTTCACCAGCCTTAACTGCACCTGCCGGTCGTAGTAGTTGACAAGCGCGCCGGACATCGACGGTTCGCTGCGGACGTTGACGCCGCCGCGCAGCAGCACGCTGCCGCCAAGCGTCAGGTCGAGCGGCGCGGCGCAGCCTGTCGCCGGGGTAATCAGCATCTGCGGCGTGGGCGAAGGCGTCCACGTCGACGTGACGAACGGGGTTGAGGTGACAACCTGATGCGCCGTCGCCGGACGCCCGCCAAACGCCAGCGGGATCAGCAGCGCAAAGATCAGCAGCAGGATGAGGAACAAGCGGTTCAAGCGCATAACAACAGCCTCCTCGTTCTCCCACATTGTAGCGTAGGAATGCGCGCGCTGCCGAAAGGGGAATCAAAAAAACCCCGGAGAGGATTCCGGGGTCTTTAATAGGTCAATGGGGCTAAACGATTCAGATTACGGGTTCGTATCTGAATCCCGTCGTGAGCTTTCGTACACCCGCGCGCGACCTGTCCTACTTCTGCCGCCGTAGGCGCTTGAAAGCTGGCGGTCGCGCACGGCGTCTTGCGCGAAATGTGCTTCATGAGCACTGGAATCACGCGTGAAACTGTCCGACGCGACACTCGCGTCCATGCTGCCTCCGGGCATCGTGCCGGAGGTCGAGCCCTGCCTGCCCATATTGATCCCTGCGGACATGCCTTCTTGCGTACCGTAGCCTGTCCCCGCCGAATAGCCCGCCGTCGACCCGGAAGTCGTGCCGTAGGGCTGCTGCTCAGACGTGCCGCCCGTTTGTGTGCCGAAATCGCGCTTTTCCGTCCGATCATCATGAGCCGAACCGCTCGTGTCCCGTTCCATTGCTTGGCGCACGCCGCGCGACGCCTCGTGGTGCCGCTCTGCGCCGGGGGGAGTATCGTCTTCAAAATCGCCAGTCGCGCCGGAAACCGCGTTTTGCAGCGCGCCATAGATCGTCCCGCGATCTTCTTCGCTCGGCGCGCCTGTATTCACGCCGGCGGTCGCGTCGACATCCATGTTCTGGTTGCGCGTTGCCTCTTCCGCCCCCCTGTGTCCGCCGCTGGTATTGTCGTAATCGGTGACGGCGTCCGCCGTCCGCGCCATTTCCTGATCGTAGTCTGATGGCGACTGCACCCTGCCCGTCGGCTGGATGCTCTCGCGCCGCTCGCGGTCGCTGAAGTAGTCGCCCTGTTCAGGCTCAGTCCCCATGCCGTGTTCGACCGGGTAATCGCGGTACGCCAGCCGTTCCTGCTCGATCTGATCGGCGTTATACGGGTCGGCGTTGGAATCGAACCCCGTCCAGCCGCGCTCGCGCCACAGGGACGAACGCGTGTCGACATCGACCGGGTTATGGCGGTTCATGATCTCCTGCGCCCGTTCCGCCCATTCGTCCTGCGTCGTGAGGCTGACGAGCGTCCCGCCCCGGCGCACGCCTTCGGCGTAAATGTGCGCGTCGTCTTCATCGACGCCCATGTCGATCAACCCGGCGGTGATGCCGCCCGTGATCGCGCCAGCCGCCGCGCCGATGCCCGCCGTCAGCGCCACCGCCAGCGGACCCGCGCCGATCACCGGACCGATGCCGGGAATCAACGCCGCGCCCAAGCCGACAAGCCCGCCGACCACCGCGCCGAAACCCGCGCCTTCGCCCGCAGTCACATCGTCTTCGACGACCATATCGCCGCGCTCGGTCGAACGGGCGTAGTTCCCGCTCGCGTCGTTCGCCATCACGCTGATGTCGTTACGCGAGAAACCCGCTTCGGCGAGGTTTTCGACAACGTGCTGCGCGGTCGGGAAATCGTCATAAAGGGCGATGATTGTCTTGGTCATAGCGAAACTCCTTAGGGTTTCAGTGTTACAACTTCGATTATATCAATCTTTATTTCGTTTTTAATGAACAATCTGTGAGAACCCTTGTGCTGGCGCGGACGATCCACCGCTTGCCATACGTTTTCCGTCGCGGCGCGGCGAATGGTGTACAATCGCCCGCCGGAGAGGGAAACTATGTGCGGAATTTGCGGAGTCTATGACCAGACCGGTCGCGGTCGCGCCGATTTGGCGACGGTGCGGCGCATGGCGGCGCGGATCGAGCATCGCGGACCGGATGGCGACGGCTTTTATGCCCCATCCGCCGATCAGGACGTGGCGTTCGGCATGCGCCGCTTGAGCATCATCGACGTCGAGGGCAGCGACCAGCCGCTGTATAACGAAGACCGCTCGATCGGCTTGGTCTTCAACGGCGAAATCTACAATTACCGTGAACTGCGCCGCGCGTTGATCGATCAGGGACACGCGCTCCGCACCGACGGGGACGGCGAGACGATCATCCACCTTTACGAGCAGCATGGGCTGAACCTGTTCACCCACCTGCGCGGGATGTACGCCTTCGCCCTATGGGACTCGAACCACGACCGGCTGGTGCTGGCGGTCGATCACATCGGCATGAAACCGCTCTACCTGTGCGAGCGCGGCGGCATGCTGCGTTTCGCCAGCGAAGTCAAAGCGATCCTCGACGGCGCGGCGGCGCTCAACCTCGACGCGCTCGACACCTACCTATCGTTCGGCTTCATGGTCGGCAATGACACGCTGTTCGAAGGCGTCCGCCGCTTGCCGCCCGGTCATGCGTTGATTGCTGAAGGTGGATCGGTACGCCTGCACGAACACTGGCGCTTCGGCGTCGGCGCGAGCATTGACGAGCAGCCCGAAAGCGAAGGGCAGGTGATCGAGCGGGCGCGCGACCTGCTGGCGGAGTCGGTGCGCCTGCACCTGCGCAGCGACGTGCCGCTTGGTTTGTTCCTCAGCGGCGGCGTCGATTCGGCGGCGGTGCTGGCGTTGATGGCGCGCGAGGACAACCGGATCAAGACGTTCACCATCGGCTATGACGCCCGAACGCGCGACAACGAACTGCTCCACGCCCGACAGATCGCCGAACACTTCAAAACCGATCACCACGAGCGCGTGATCAACGCCGAAGACTGGTGGAACGGCTTCGAACGCTACGTCTATCACCACGACGAGCCGAACGCCAATTCGTCAGCCGTGTCGCTGATGCTGCTGGCGGAAGAAACCGCCAAGCACGTCAAAGTTGTGCTGACCGGGCTCGGCGGCGACGAACTGTTCGGCGGCTACGTCGGACACAGGGCAATCCCGCAGATCCTGCGCGCTCAGGCGACGTGGGGGCGCTACCTCGCGCCGCTTGATAAGCTGATTGCGCGTGTCGAACCGCACTACCCGGCGATGAAACGCTACCGCATCATCGGCGCGCTGCCGACCTACCTGCCGCGCGTGCGCCATGCCCTGATGCCGCGCGACGAAGGCTTGCGCCGCTTCCAGTCGTTCGACGGGCTGGTCTTCACCGACGCGCTGCGCGACCGGCTCTACGGCGAGACGCTTAAAACGGCGTGGGCGCGCGCCCGCCATAAGGAAACCACCTTCAAGACGATCGT
>JAEVZT010000509.1 GCA_023392115.1 Chloroflexota bacterium | reverse complement strand
TTGTCTTTACGGTTACGTCCTTGAGTCATTATTCGCCTCAATAATCAGGGCAAAAAAAGCGGATTAAGTCTACAACGCACCGTCGAAACTGCCAACACAGATTGGCAGCGGACGGAAATCACTGAATCATCTGACAAATGCCATGTTATTGGGTACAATTTGACCACTATCGTTTTCCAACACACCAAGCGTTCTCCGCTTTAGATCTGATTGCCGTTCTTCAAAGTGGCTACAATGAGCTAAGGAAGTACTATGACTCAACGACTGGATACGTTCGGTTCACGCGGCACGTTCGATACCGGAAACGGTCAAGCGACAATTTACAGGCTGAATGAGCTTGCCAAGCGCGGCATCGGCAGCATCGATCGCCTGCCGTTCAGCATGAAAATTCTGCTCGAAAACGCCCTGCGCAACCTCGACAACTTCGAAGTCAGCGAAGAAGACGTCGTCGCGCTGGCGAACTGGAATGCTGCCACGCCGCAGCCTGTCGAAATCCCGTTCAAGCCCGCCCGCGTCGTCCTTCAGGACTTCACCGGCGTGCCGACGGTCGTCGACCTCGCGGCGCTGCGCAGCGCGATGGCGCGCGTCGGCGACAACCCGCGCAAGATCAACCCGATTGTGCCGGTCGATCTGGTGATCGACCACTCGGTGCAGGTCGACCGCTTCGGCTCGTCAGAAGCCATTCGCTTCAACGCGCAGTACGAATTTGAGCGCAACCGCGAGCGCTACGAGTTCCTTCACTGGGGACAGAACGCCTTCGACAATTTCCGCGTCGTGCCCCCGGCGACGGGCATCGTCCATCAGGTGAACCTCGAATTTCTCGCCAAAGTGGTGCAGCTCCGCGAAGACGCAGGTATGCTGACCGCCTACCCCGACACGCTCGTCGGCACGGACAGCCACACGACGATGATCAACGGCATCGGCGTCCTCGGCTGGGGCGTCGGCGGCATTGAAGCCGAAGCCGCGATGCTCGGTCAGCCGATCTACATGCTCATGCCGCAGGTTGTCGGCTTCAAGCTGACGGGCTGCCTGCCGGAAGGCGCGACGGCGACCGACCTCGTCCTTACCGTGACGCAGATGCTGCGCAAGCGCGGCGTCGTCGACAAGTTCGTCGAGTTCTACGGACCCGGCTGCGGTATGCTCACCCTGCCCGACCGCGCGACGATCGCCAACATGGCGCCCGAATACGGCGCGACGATGGGCTTCTTCCCGGTTGACGACGAATCGCTCGACTACCTACGCCGCACCGGACGCGACCCTGAACTGATCGCGCTCGTCGATCGCTACTGTAAGGAACAGGGCTTGTTCCGCACAGCTGACACGCCCGACCCGATCTTCACCGACACCCTCGAGCTTGACCTCGACACGGTACAGCCGAGCATGGCGGGACCCAAGCGCCCGCAGGATCGCGTGCTGCTGCGCGATATGAAGCAGACGTTTGAAAACACCCTGCGCGCGCCGCTTGATCAGCGCGGGTTCGCGCTCGACGAGACGGCTGCCCAGCGTCAGGCGCACATTTCCGACAACGGTCACAGCGCCAACATCGGTCACGGCGTCGTCGTCATCGCGGCGATCACCAGCTGCACCAATACGAGCAACCCGATGGTGATGCTCGCCGCCGGTTTGCTGGCGAAGAAAGCCGTCGAAGCGGGGCTGGATACCAAGCCGTATGTTAAAACGAGCCTCGCACCCGGTTCGCGCGTCGTCACCGAATACTTTGATAAGGCGGGGCTAACGCCTTACCTGCAGGCACTCGGCTTCCACACCGTCGGCTACGGCTGCACAACGTGCATCGGCAACAGCGGGCCCTTACCGCAGCAGGTCGCCGAAGCGGTCACCAGCGGCGAACTTGTCGCCGCCGCCGTCCTGAGCGGCAACCGCAACTTCGAGGGGCGCATCAACCCGCTCGTCAAGGCGAATTACCTCGCCTCGCCGCCGCTGGTCGTCGCCTACGCGCTCGCCGGGACGGTTGACATCGACCTGACGAACGATCCGCTTGGTCTGGGCAAGAACGGTGAACCGGTCTACCTGCGCGACATTTGGCCCACGCAGGACGAAATCTTCAAGTTGATGCAGACGGTCATCACGCCGGAGATGTTCACGAAGCAGTACGGCAACGTCTACGATGGCAACGAGATGTGGAACGCCATCGAGGGCACGAGCGGCGATGTGTTCAGTTGGGACGCGTCGAGCACCTACGTGCAGGAGCCGCCGTTCTTCATCGACTTTTCGCCGACGCCCGAGCCCGTCCAGCCGATCAAGAACGCGCGCGTGCTGGCGCTGCTCGGCGACTCAATCACGACCGATCACATTTCGCCGGCGGGCGACATTCCGCTCAACAGCCCGGCGGGCAAGTACCTGCAATCGCACGGGCTTGAAAAGCGCCAATTCAACAGCTACGGCGCGCGGCGCGGCAATCACGAGGTCATGATTCGCGGCACGTTCGCCAACATCCGCCTGCGCAACCAGCTCGTCCCCGGCAGCGAAGGCGGCGTGACGATGTACCTGCCGACGTCGGAAGTCATGAGCATCTACGAGGCGTCGGAACGCTACATCGCCGACGGCACGCCGCTGATCGTCATCGCGGGGGCGGAATACGGCACCGGCTCGAGCCGTGACTGGGCGGCGAAGGGGACGGCGCTGCTCGGCGTCAAGGCGGTCATCACCCGTTCCTATGAACGCATTCACCGCAGCAACCTGATCATGATGGGCGTCCTGCCGCTTCAGTTCAAAGAGGGCGAAAGCGCTGAAACCCTCGGTCTGACCGGGCGCGAAACGTTCGACATCCTCGGCATCGACGATAACATCCAAGTCAAGCAAGAAGTGACTGTCGTCGCGCGCGCAGACAACGGCACGGTAACCAGCTTCCAAGCGATCGTCCGCATCGACACGGCAGTCGAAGTCGAGTACTACCGCAACGGCGGCATTCTCCAGACGGTGCTGCGAAAGTTCTTGCAGTAAATCCGGGAATCGATCAGAATCGCATCAGGGGCATGGCACAGACGCCATGCCCTTCTATTCATTCCTTTGACCGTACCGTGAAGGGACGATTTTGCCAGAGCGCGTAATTATCTACAGCGACGGCGGCGCAAAGCCGAATCCGGGAGCGGGCGGTTGGGCGGCGCTGCTGATCTTCGGCGAGCATGAGAAGGAGATCAGCGGCGGACACCCGCGCACGACTAATAATCAGATGGAGCTGACGGCGGCGATCAAGGCGCTGGAAGCCCTCAGTCGCCCGTGCGAAGTCGAGTTCTATACCGACTCGCAGTACCTACAAAAGGGGATCACCGAATGGCTGCCCCGCTGGCAGAAAAACGGCTGGCAAACGGCGAATCGCAAGCCGGTGCTCAACCAGCACCTGTGGCAGCGGCTGTATGAGCTGACGCAGATGCACACGATCCGCTGGCACTGGACGCGCGGGCACGCCGGAAACGCGTACAATGAACGTGTCGATCAGCTCGCGACGCAAGCCCGCCAGCGCATACGCGAGATTCAGTAACGGAGCAGCGCCAATGCCTACCATGTCCAACCGGGTCGCCGGGTTCGGCACGACGATCTTTACAGAGATCAACCAGCTTGCCCAACAGCATAACGCGATCAATCTCGGTCAGGGCAAGCCCGATTTCGACGCGCCGCCGAGCATCGTCGCCGCGGCGGTGCGGGCGCTGGAAGCCGGTCAGTTCAACCAGTATGCACCCGGACCGGGCGCGCCGTCACTCCGTCATGCCATCGCCGCACACGCCAGCCGCTTCTATAACCTTGAAATCGACCCGAACAGCGGCGTTCTGATCACGGCGGGCGCGACTGAAGCCATCTTTTCGTCGGTTATGGGGCTGGTCGACCGCGGCGACGAGGTGATCGTCATCGAGCCGTATTTCGACAGCTATGTGCCGAATATCCTCATGGCGGGCGCGACGCCGATCTACGTGCCGCTGCACCCGCCGGACTGGACGTTCGACCCCGATGAACTGCGCAAAGCCTTCAACACCAAGACACGCGCCATCATCCTCAACACGCCGCACAACCCGACCGGACGCGTTTTCACATGCGAGGAATTGACACTGATCGCCGAGCTATGCAAGGAACACGACGTCGCCGTTATCTCGGATGAGGTTTACGAGCACCTTGTGTTCGACTCGGCACGCCACATCCCGATCGCCACGCTGCCGGGCATGTTTGAACGGACGGTGACGATCGGCAGCGCGGGCAAATCGTTCAGCGCGACAGGCTGGAAGATCGGCTGGGTTTACGGCGCGCCGGAACTCGTGACCGGCGTCGCACAGGCACACCAGTTTGTCACCTTCGCCGTCAACCACCCGGCGCAGGAAGCCGTCGCCTACGCGTTGAGCCAGCCGGGGACGTATTTCGAGGAATTTCAGGCGATGTACACCACTAAGCGCGATCTGCTGATGCGGGCGCTGACCGGCGCGGGCATGAAGGCGCGGACGCCCGAAGGGACGTACTTCGTCATCGCCGATTTCTCGGACGTGTTCGACGGCGACGATATCGAGTTCGCCCGCCACCTGACGTCGGAAATCGGCGTCGCCTGCATCCCGCCGACGTTCTTCTACAGCACCGGACACGCGCACATGGCGAGCACGCAGGCGCGTTTTGCCTTCTGTAAGTCCAATGAACTACTGCGCGAAACCGAAGAACGCCTCGCCAATCTGGTGCGGTAGACGATCACCACAGCATGTACGGGATTGTCCCGGTCATAATCAAGCCGCGCAGCAGGATCGCCAGCAACGCGCCCGTCAGCACCGCCGCCAGCACCATGATCCCGGCGGTGTACCATTTCTGGCGCGTGTCGGTAAAGACGTGGACGCTCTCCATGCTGTCGCCAACCATGACGCCGGCGTAAAGCACGAGGATCACAAACAGCAGGTCTGCCCCTAAGCCGAGCAGGTCGAAGACGAACGACAGCGCGGCGTTGACGACCACCATCGGCATCCAGCGCAGCGCCACCCCGTAAGCGTGACGGACGAGCGTGCCGCCACCGCCGTTGGCGACAGCGTAGCGGTGCGAGGCGTACACCCCGGCGTACTGCATGATCAGCATCAACGGGATACTCAAGATCGGCGTCAGCAGGATAGTGAAGAAACTGAACAGTGATGCCGGCGCGCGCAGTTCGATGACGATCGCGGTGGCGAGGATCAAGAGCGCCGACAGGACGCTCGCCGTCCCTGACAGCAGCCAGAAGCGCCACCATGTCGCCCGGCTGAGTTCCCCGCTGAACATGCCGGGTATTTGCACGCGACTGAACGAGCGAAACGCCGATCGCAGCAGCGAAACGCCGTCTTTGTACAGGCTTTCGAACGTCACGCGCGCCGGCGCGCCCGGGATATCGAACGGCGGGGCGAAACCACCGCGCGCAGGTGAAGCGCCGCTTGGCACGCCCGACGCCGTGGGATCAAGCGGGCGAATGCGCGACGATGACGGCGGACGCTCGACGGGAGTCTCAGGTTCGGCGGCAGGCGTTGTTTCGCGCGCTTTCAAGCGTTCCAGCACTTCACGGGCGCGCGCGTTTTCCGGGTTGATTTCGAGCACATGCTCAAGATACTCCATCCGCAGCGCCGAGCGGCTCTCAGCTGCCGCGAGGTAATACCACGCCTTTTCGTTCTTCGGGTCAACCTCGACAAGCATCAGCAGCAGTTCCTGCGCCCGTGCCCGGTCGCCCAACTGAAACGCTGCAATACCTTCTTGCAGTAAATCTCGTTCCATGATCCGCCTTCTCGGTATTAGCTTCTCTAATCCATTATAGGAAACTTTTCGGCTGCCGACTGTAAGGGCAATTGTAGCCCGACCTTGCCGAAGGATCATCGTCCGGCTAGACTTATCGCATCTCAATAGTCAAAAGGTCTTACAGCCATGATCGCAAATCATGACGCGCGGACAGGCGACCTGCCTGCCGAGCCAGCGATTCACGAGTCGATCCTCGGCGCGCTGGGAAATACGCCGCTGGTGCGTCTCCACCGCGTCGCGCGCGGCGTGCGCGCCCAGATGGTCGCGAAAGTCGAGTACGTCAATCCGGGCGGATCGGTTAAAGACCGCATCGGCATCACCATCATCGAAGAGGCGGAGCGCTCCGGCAAGTTGAAACCGGGCGGGACGATCGTCGAGTCGACGTCGGGCAACACCGGCGTCGGGCTGGCGATCGCGGCGGCGATCAAGGGCTACAAGTGCGTGTTCGTCATGCCCGACAAGATGTCCGATGAGAAGATCCGCGTGCTGCGCGCATACGGGGCGCGCGTCGTCGTCACGCCGACGAATGTCGAGCCGGACGACCCGCGCAGCTATTACAGCGTCGCCCGCCAGATCGTCGAGGAAACGCCGAACAGTATCCTCGCCAACCAGTATCACAACCCGGTCAATCCGCAGACGCATTACGAGACAACCGGACCCGAAATTTGGCGTCAAACCGCAGGCAAGATC
>JAEVZT010000099.1 GCA_023392115.1 Chloroflexota bacterium | reverse complement strand
TTCCCGTTTCTGGCAGGTTAGGTTGACGAGGCGCCCGCCCTGCTCGACGTGCCTGACGCGGGCGAGCGCGATTGGGACGACGCCCTGACGGCATGGGAGACGCGCCTGACGACCAGCACGCCGATCGCCGCGCTGCGTGCAGCCGGGATTGACCGCCCAACCCTGATCCTGCTGATGACGATCGGCTTGGTCGAGGAAGACGCGCGTTTCGGCTTGGTCTTTGAGGCGGTGCAGGGCGTCCAGCACCGCCCGACGCTCGGCGTATTGAAATCGTGGTGGGACGACGGCGCGGATGTGACATCACAGGTGCGCCGCCTCCAGCACATGCAGTTGATCTCGGCGCTCAATCCCGACGCGCCGCGCACCGAATGGATTCTACAGGTCAATGAAATCGTCTGGGACGTGCTGCGCGGGCAAACCGACCTTACCGACTGGGCGCGCTACACGCCGTCCGACGACTTGATCGACGCCGCGGCGCTGATCGTCCCCGACGACCTGCGGGCGTCGCTCGACCGCGTGTTCGTCCTGCTCCAAACCGGCGATGTCGGCATGCTGATCGTGCGCGGCGCGCAGCACAACGGGCGCCATACGCTGCTCGGCGCTGTCGCGCGAGCGCTCGGACGCGGCACGCTGTCGATCGAGGGTGTCAAGCCCACCGGCGAGGCGCGCTTCCCGCTGATCGGCTCGCTCGCGCTGATGTTCCACGCCATGCCGCTGATCAGTTTCGACCTCGCACCCGGCGAAACGGCTGAGATTCCCCCGCTGCCGGGCTACGACGGCGTGATCGGCATTGTACTCAACCGCGAGGGAGGAGTGACCGGCGCGGACGCCGAACGCGCCATCACCCTGACGCTCGACCTGCCGACGCTCGACCTGCGCCGCCGACACTGGCGCGAAGCCTTCGGCGACCAACCGGTGAGCGATCTCGAATCAATTTCGCGCCAGTTCCGCATGACAAGCGGCATCATCCGGCGGACAGCGCGGCTGACGCGGGCTTACGCGGCGCTGGCATCGCGCGACGCCGTCAGCCTGTCCGACGTGCAGCAGGCGGCGCGGACGCTCAACCGGCAGGCGCTTGACCGGCTGACGACGCCGATCGAAACGTATGGCGATTGGAGTTATCTGGCGGTGAGCGACGAAGTCCTCGATCAACTGCGCCATCTTGAAATGCGCTGCCGATCGCGCGAACAGTTGTACTCGGCGGTCAGCCAAACGCTGCGCGCGCAGATGAACGCCGGCGTGCGCGCGCTGTTCAGCGGCGCGAGCGGCACCGGCAAGACGCTCGCCGCCAAAATTCTCGCGTCGGTGCTGCAAATGGACTTGTACCGCCTCGACCTGTCGACGGTCGTCAACAAGTACATCGGCGAAACCGAGAAGAACCTCAACCGCATCTTCGCCCGCGTCGAAGAACTCGACGTGATCCTGCTGATCGACGAGGGCGACGCGCTCTTGACGCAGCGCACTGGCGTCCACACGTCGAACGACCGTTACGCCAACCTCGAAACCAACTACCTGCTGCAGCGCCTCGAGTCATTCGAGGGCATTGTGATCGTCACAACCAACGCCAGCGAGCGCATTGACAGCGCGTTTCAGCGACGCATGGACGTGGTGGTTGACTTTCGCCAGCCGGACGCCGCCGAACGCTGGGCGATCTGGCAGCTTCACCTGCCACCCGATCACGCGGTTGACGCCGTCGCCCTGCGCGAAATCACGGCGCGCTGCATGTTGAGCGGCGGTCAAATTCGCAGCGCCGTCCTTCACGCGACGCTGCTAGCGCTCGACGAGGGCGGAGTCATCGAAACGTCACACCTGCACCGCGCCATCTGGCGCGAGTATCGCAAGGCGGGCGACATCTGCCCGCTGCGCCCGGTCGCGCTCAACGGCAGTGGGTCGAAGGCGCAACGCCTGTCGCTGCCGTAATCGACGGCGCGAACCGACACTGGTAGAGGGAGAAACGCGGATGTTCCACACGCTGCGATCGCCATTTGACAGGCATTCCGAGTCCGGTCGGCTGCCACTGACGGCGGCGCGTCACAGCACGCCGGCGATCGCTCCAACCGGATTGATCGCGCAGTCGGGCGTGCCGCTTGTCCGCCTCGACACCCGGTCGCAAGGCGATCCAGCTCCCGCGCCTGCCCCAGCGCCTGCACCCGCTCCCGCACCGGCACCTGTCCCCACTCCCGCACCCGCAGTTCCCACACCCGTAGGAGCACCCGCGCCCGGAATGGCGGGCATCTTGACGCCTCAGGATAATTTCAGCGGGCGCAGCACAACGCGTTACGGCGTCGGCGAAGTGATCGACCTGTCAGTCAACTTCACCCCCGCGAATCCGATCGGGTGGCGGATTGCATCCGGCGGCGGAACGCTCGTCAACGGCACAAACGGCTCGGGCACGTATACAGCGCCAGCACGGGCGAGCACGGTCACGCTCGAACTGGTCGAATCGACGACCACCGGCGCGGCGACGACGATGCGCGTCCTGTCGACCCACACCTTTGACGTGATCGAGCCAGACGACGCACACATGATCCAGCAGCCAAGCACGGGCATTCGCCACACCAACGGTTTCTGGGACGTCGGCTTCCTCGGCGAGGCATTCCTGCGCCCGATGGACGTGTCATTCAAGTTCATCCAATGGCGCGAAG
>JAEVZT010000097.1 GCA_023392115.1 Chloroflexota bacterium | reverse complement strand
AGCGCGGTTTGACCGACGAGACGATCCAGCGTTTCGGAATCGGCTTCGCGCCGCCCAGCTGGCGTACGGCGCTCGACGCGCTGATGGCGCTCGGCTACAGCGAAGACGACCTGCTCCAGACCGGCATCGCCTCGCGCAGTGACAACGGGCGCGTCTATGACCGCTTCCGCAACCGGCTGATGATCCCCATCCGCGACGAGCGCGGGCGCGTCGTCGGCTTTGGCGCGCGGGCGCTCGCCGCCGAAGATAACCCCAAGTACCTCAACTCGCCGCAGTCGCCGCTGTTCGACAAGAGCCGCATTCTATTCGGGCTTGATCTCGCCGCGCGTGCTATCCGCGACACCGAAACGGCGGTGATCGTCGAAGGCTACCTCGACGCGATTCAGGCACATCAAGCGGGCTATCAGAACGTCGTCGCGCAAATGGGCACCGCCTTGACCGAGATGCAGTTGAAGCTGATCGCGCCGAAGTGGGCGAAGCGCATCATCATGGCGCTCGATTCCGACGCCGCCGGGCAGAACGCGACGCGCCGCTCGGTCGACGTGGCGCGCGAAACCCTGCACGCCGACTACGGCGGTCGGCTGTCGGTCGACATCCGCATCCTCGCCCTGCCCGGCGCGAAAGACCCTGACGACCTGATCCGCGAAGCGCCGGAGAGCTGGGCGGCACTGGTCGACGGCGCGATCCCGGTCGCCGATTTTCTGATCGCCGCTGAAATGGCAGCCCTGCCCGACGGCGCGACGCTTCAGGAACGCGAAGCCGCCGCCCGCCGCTTGCTGCCGATCCTGTTGGCGTCGGAAAACGACCTGTACAAGAAAGACAATTTGCAGCGGCTGGCGCTCAAGCTGCACATCGCCGAGCGCGACCTGATGGTCTGGGCAGCCGATCAGCAGCGCAGCGATCCCGCGATGCGTCCGCCGGCGGCGCGCGTCGACATTCCCGAACCGCCCGACTTCCCGCCGCTTGAGCTGGATTTCGACGCCGACACGTCGGACGACCTGCCCGACTTCGACTCGCCGCGCGCGACGCGACGCGCGCCTGTCAGCGCGGGTCAATCGCAGATGCGCGACGCCGCGCTCGAAGCCTACTGCCTGCGCGTCCTGTTCAGCCAACCGGATTTGTTTTATCATGTGAACCGCAAATTTCATGAACTGGCGGGCGACGATCCGCTGCTGCAAGGCGGCGCCTTGAGCGACCTGTCCCCCGACGACTTCACCCGTTCCAGTTACCGTGCGCTGATGATGACGTTCGTGAATGCCCTCGCGCAGGACGAGGTCGCCTTCCCGGAATTCATTCAGGCACAGCTTCAGCCCGACCTGCTTGAAGAACTGACCATGATCCTCGCCGATCACTGGGAAGAGCTTCGCCCACGTCTGCGGCACGGGCTGTCGGCGGATCTTGTTATCTGCCTCAAGCAGAGTGAACGCATGACCGGTTCGCTCGATTTGAGCGCCGAGTTGATCGAGAAGGCGCTGCGCCTGCGCGGCGCGCGCTTGCAGCGAGAACGGCAGGAATTGGCATTCCTGCACATGGAGGGGAGCGACATTGGGTCGCAAATTTCGGTGTCTATTATGGCAAAACGGCTGATCGATGCAGAACTCAATCGTCGAGCACAGTTGCAGCGCGGATGAGCCAGTCGCTGGCAGTGCAAGTTCCAGAAGTTTGGAAGTGAGTAATGGCGAAGAAAAGTAAACGCACAACCGATGAAGCCCGCTCGACTGATGATTTCAGCAAAGCACCGGTCGAAGATCTCGAGGAAACCCCCGGCGATATCGAATTCGACGATTTCGAAGACGAGGGCGGCGACGATGATGATTTGTTTGACTCCATCAGTTTGAAAGATGATGATTCGCTCGATCCGATGCTGATCGACGATGACGACCTCGAAGAGCTTGACGAGGACGCGCTGCTCGAAGGCGTGCGCCTCGACACGTTCGCGCTCGCCGATGACCCGGTGCGTATGTACCTCAAGGAGATCGGGCAGGTTCACCTGCTCGACACCAACCGCGAGACGTGGCTGAGCGCGCAGATCGCCGCCGAACGCCTGCTGCAAGCGCAGATCGACAAGCTGTGCGCCACCCCCAAGGGCGAATCCGGACGGATGCCCGAACCGGCGGAAGTCATCGAGTCAATTTACGCGTATATCCGTAAAAGCTGGGATGAAGTCATGTCTCAGGTGGCAGCCTTCAAGGTGCAGCCGCCAGACCTGAAGGCGTTGATCGCCGAAACGCAGTTCGTCGCCGAAAACTGGGACGTGAGCGGGAGTTCGTACATCCGCGAGTACCTGCGCCAGCGCGACTGGGGACGCGACGAAGCGTGGACGGAAATGGCGCGCCGCCTGTTCAGCGTCTTTCACGGGCTGTACCTGATTCCGTTCCGCGAGCAAACCCTGATCGGGCGCTGGTACGAGAAAGAAGGCAAACTGCCGTCGCCGGAGCAGTTCCACAACTGGCTGATTGAAGACACGTTCGCGCTCGAAGACCTGCCCGAAAAGTTCGAGCAGATCGAACAGCAGGCGGAGTGGTCAGCCGAGGCGCTGACGCGCGCCAACCTGCGCCTCGTCGTCAGCGTGGCGAAACGCTATATGGGGCGTGGCATCAACTTCCTCGACCTGATTCAGGAAGGCAACATTGGCT
>JAEVZT010000422.1 GCA_023392115.1 Chloroflexota bacterium | reverse complement strand
GGGTTGGGGGGTGAGGGGCTTGAAAATGAAATATCGACCCCTGACAGGGGTGGGGGTGGGGGTGGGTTTAGTCTGTTTCATTTTCAATTTCCACCTATCCTGAACCCATCCGCGCGCCCCCAAGGATCGGGCATGACTTCGCGCGCCGGGCTGCCGTTGTTCGCAGCAGGGCGGGCGGTCATGTCGAACAGCGCCGCCGCGATCAGCGCCTCGTCGGATGGCGCGCTGTCGGGCGGGATAAGCTCGTTGAGATGCGTTTCGATGAAATTGGTATCCACTTCGCCCGCCTTGAACACCGGATGCGCGATCAGCGCGCGCAGAAACGACAGATTGGTCGTCGTGCCGAGGATCACCGTTTCGCGCAGGGCGGCGTCCATGCGCTTGATCGCGCCGTCGCGCGTCCAGTCATAGGCGATCAGCTTGGCGATCATCGGGTCGTAGTGGATCGTGATCGCGTCGCCGGCTTCGACGCCCGAATCGACGCGGATGCCGAGTCCCGACGGTGGGATGAACTCCATCAGCGTGCCGATCGACGGCAGGAAGCCGCTTCGCGGGTCTTCAGCGTACAACCGGCACTCGATCGCGTGACCGCGCTGGCTCAAATCTGCCTGCTCGAAGGGCAGACGCTCACCGGCGGCGACGGCGAACTGAAGCTTGACCAGATCGAGTCCGGTGACCATTTCCGTCACCGGGTGCTCGACCTGCAAGCGCGTGTTCATTTCGAGGAAGTAGAAATCGCCGTCAGGCGTGGCGATGAACTCCACCGTCCCGGCGTTGACGTAGCCGACGGCGCGCGCCGCGTCGATCGCCGCCTGTCCCATACGCGCGCGGATTTCCGGTGTCAGCAGCGGCGACGGCGACTCCTCGATCACCTTCTGGTGACGGCGCTGGGCGCTGCACTCGCGCTCGAACAGGTGAACGGTGCTGCCGTACTGGTCTGCAAGCACCTGAATTTCGATGTGGCGCGCTCGCTCGACGTAGCGTTCGAGGAAGACGCGCGGGTCGCCGAAGGCGTGACCAGCTTCGCGGCGGGCTGACGCCAGCGCGTCGGGCAGATCAGCCGCGCGGCGGACGACGCGAATCCCCTTGCCGCCGCCCCCGCCCGCCGCCTTGACCATCACCGGGTAGCCGATGCGCTCCGCCGCCGCGAGGAAGTCGCCATCGCGCGCGGTTTCGCTCTGGAAGCCGGGGACGAGTGGCACGCCTGCCCGTTCCATCAAGGCGCGGGCTTCGGTTTTGACGCCGAGCGCGCGGATGGCGTCCGGCGTCGGACCGACCCACACCAGCCCGGCGTCGGTGACCGCTTCGGCGAAGGCTTCGACTTCCGACAGGAAGCCGTAGCCGGGGTGGACACAGTCGCAGCCAGCGCGCCGCGCCGCGTCGATGCACTTGTCGATGTTCAGGTAGCTGTCGGCGGGGTTCGCCGCGCCGATCGGGTAGGCTTCGTCCGCCAGATGGACGTGACGCGCTTCGGCGTCGACATCTGAATAGACGGCAGTCGCCCGCATCCCGAGTTCATGACACGCGCTCGTGATGCGGACGGCGATTTCGCCGCGGTTGGCGATCAAGCACTTGGTCAGTGTCACGGGTGCGGGCATGGTGGCTGCCGTTTCAGTCAGAGCGCTGGTATTCGCGCGAAAGATCGGGGTCGATGTGAACGCCGCCGGTCATGTAGTTGACGCCGACCCACATCGCCCGCGAGTGGCGGTAAAAGAGCGTGATGAAGGCGACGTTGAAGGCGATCCAGAAGATCAAATGCGGCACGAACGGCGGGTGGAACAGCGCGTCGGCGAGGAAGAAGCCGCCGACCGTCAGCAGTTCGGCGACGCTCAGGTTGATGTACATGCCGCCCACCGACTCGCCGTCTTCGCGCTCGAAGCGGACGCCGCAGTACGGGCATGTCTTGTTCATCTTGAACAGTCCTGTGAAGATGCGCCCGCGCTCACAGTTGGGACAGCGCAGCCGGAACGTCACCCACAGCACGTGAAGCCACCTGTCGAGATTACCCATAAACGCTTTCCTGCTACTGATAAACGTGGTACGCCCCCTTTATACCAGATAACGACAGGGAATGCCTGATGGGATTTCCCCGCGCGGCTCAGCGTAGGCGACCCGTCGTGCAACTGCGCCAACATCCGTCGCATAATAGAAGTACATAGAATACGAAAGGGGGTTATATGAACCGCTATCGCAGAGTTGTCTCTATCCTCTTTCTCGCCTGCCTGACATTTTTCGTCCTTATCGGCGTGTCGCCGGTTTCCGCACAGACGCCACCACAGCCGATCGTTGCCGTCGACTGCCCGCATGTCCTCAAGCCCGGCATCCCGTTCGCTTGGCTGCGCTTCAATCCGTCGTCTACGGCTGGTTTCAGCATCACCATGCGCCCCGGCGATACCGTTCAGCCGAATAACCCGGCGACCCTGAGCTGGGACGGCTTCCAGTGGTGGATCTTTGTCTGGTACAACCCGCTCGGACACGGCTACTACTGGGTCGAGCTGAACTCGCTCCAGCCGCAGTGCCAGTCGATCACGCCGACACCGGTGACGGGCGCTGCTCCGTGGACGGCGGGAACAACCGTGCAGGTGAGAGGAACGGTGCCGTTCGTCTGGTTCCGGACTGATCCCGCGCCGGGCGCACAGCCGATTTATACCGTGCTGCCGGGAACGCGGCTGACGATCGGCGCGAGCGCGGTGCTCGACCAGTTCCAGCAGTGGTGGTGGCATGTGCGCGATCCGCGGACGGGGGTGACGGGTTGGGTCGAACAGGGATCGCTTGAGCTGGCGTCTGCTCCGCCGACAACCACGCCGCAGATGTGGCGCGTCGGCGACGTCGTCCGCGTGCGCGGCGGGGTGCCGTTTAGCTGGCTGCGTAACATGCCGAACTCGCTTGGCGGCGTCAACTTCACGGCAGGGACGCACCAGCAGTTGACGATTCTTAGCCTTCCGCAGTTCGACGGCGTGCAAAACTGGTGGCGCGTCGGCGTCCCGTTCACGCCGTTTGCCGGTTGGGTCGAGGAAGGCTCGCTCGAATTCGTCAGACGGGGTTAATCAGCGCGCGCCGCCCGACGCTCAAGCATCGGGCAAGTCGAAAAAAGCCCCGTGAACGGGGCTGAACAGCCGGCTTCAGCCGGCTTACAGGCTTTTCCGGCAGACGGAGGCTTTAGCCTCTGGCTGAATTGTCGTGCGCCGAGGGCGATTAGCGCGCGCGCCGCCGCGACCACAGCGCGATCAGCCCGATTGCCAGCGGCAGCAGCACGCTGTCGCGCGGCAGCGCCGGGCTGTTCGCCGCCTCGGCGATCGTGAACGGCACGGGGACGAACGTCAGGAAGAACACGGCGAGGCTGAAAACGGCGATCCACCGGCGGCGTTTGTCGAGCGGCGTGATCATGTCGAGCGGGGCGGCGTAATAGCGCCCGAAAAGCAGCAGCAGGAACAGCCACAGCACCCACGCCTCGGTGACGAACAGCGTCAGCAGGATCAGCAGTGCCAGAATTGGCACGTAGAGTTTGCGCGCGTGGTCGCCGATCAGCGAAAACAGGATGTGCCCGCCGTCGAGCTGACCGAGCGGCAGCAGGTTCAAGCCGGTGACGAGCAGCCCCGTCCAGCCCGCCCACGCCATTTGGTTGACGTAGACATCGACCGCGCCGTCAGGCAGGAAGCGTCCGAAGACGATGATCTTCGCCAGCGCGTACAAGACCGAATTGCCCTCGACCGTGCCGCCGGGCGTAATCGGTCCCACCTGCGCCGTCATCAAGCCGATGAACAGGATCGGCAGGGCGACGATCAAGCCCGCCAGCGGACCCGCCGCGCCGACATCAAGCAGGACTTTGCGGTTGCGCATTGGCTCGCGCAGTTGAATGAACGCGCCCATCGTACCGATCGGGCTGATGAACGGCAGCGGGATGAAGTATGGCAGCGTCACGACCAGACGGTGACGGCGCGCTGCGAAATAGTGCCCGAACTCGTGCGCGCCGAGGATCAGCAGGATTGAAATGGCGTAGGGCAAGCCGCGCCACAATTCGAGCGGCAGGTTGTTGAGCAGCGCCAGCGCGCCCGCCGGGTTGCTGGCGTAGATCTCGTTGATCGCCATCTCCGTGCCGACCAGCAGCACGCTAAAGAGCGTAGCGATGAACAGGATGAGGTTGAGCAAGCGACCGCGCGCCTGCGGACGGGCGCGCCCGCCGATAACGCGAATAACGTGCTTGCCATTGGCTTCGCGGAACAGCGGCACGTAGTTCAGCGGCGCGAACGCCCTGTCGATCTGCTCGTAGGCGACTTCCGACTCGATCGTCAACCGCCCCTCAAACGTGGCGATCAAATAGGCGTTGCCGCCGAGGATTGCCATATTCTCGCCCGCCGCCGATTCATCAATGTTGAACGTCTCGCGCTCGATCATGAGGACGGACATGACGATCCGGCGGATTTCTTCGCGCGCGGCGTTGTTCTCGTTCGGCGCATGGCGCACCGACGGTCGCAGCATGGGGCGATCATCGGTCGAAGAAGCAGTCTCATTGAGCATGGACGATCTCCAGCTAACGGGTTGTTAGAGCCTGCTATGAACTTCTGAGAGCGTTTCGCCAGTTAAACCCCACCGCCGACCCCTCCCCGAATTCGGAGAGGGGAGAAAACCCAAGCCGGTTTTTTAGCCCCTCTCCCCTGAAATCGGGGG
>JAEVZT010000413.1 GCA_023392115.1 Chloroflexota bacterium | reverse complement strand
GCGTGCGCCAGTCGTTGAAGACATACGTGCCGACGCGGATTTCGGTCAGTTCGGGCACATCCGCCGCGTGGTACGCCGCGCCCGTGCCGCCGCCGCTGACGATGTCGACGCCGATCCCCGCATCATGCAGGCGGGTGAGCGCCTCTTGCAGCGCCGGACGAATCGACGGGTTGCTCGGATAAACGACCAGCCCGGCGAAGTGCAGGTGATCGTCGGCGTCGATGCGCTTCGCCAGCTCGACCACCCGCTCGGCGGGAACACCGGCGCGCTGAATCTCCGTCTCCAGTTCGACCAGCACGCGCAGCGTCACGCCAACCGCCGCTGCCGCCTCGGATAAGCCCTGAATCACCGGCAGGCTGTCCGCCGAAACGGCGATCCGGTTGTAGAGCGCCAGATCGGCGAGGCGGGCTGCTTTCGACGCGCCGACGATGTTGTACGGGATCATGATGTCGTTGAAGCTGGATTCGGCGAACACCTGCGCCTCGCTCACCTTCTGACACGCCAGCCCGACCGCCCCGGCATCCATCTGCATCCGCGCGATCGCCGGAATCATGTGAGTCTTGATGTGCGGGCGGAACTTCAAGCCGAGACTGTCACAGTGTGCCTGCATCCGGCGGATATTGGCTTCCATCCGGTCAAGGTTGATCAGGACGGACGGCGTTTCCAGTGCGTCAATTCTCATTCAAATGTCCTTTGTCAGCGCCCGTAATCGGCGGCTTCGGCAGCTGCCGCGAGTTCCGCTGTCTCGCAGTCGGCGCAGGCGATATTGTCGACAGGCTCACCGGCGGCGAGATCGGCGACCCAATCGCGCACGCGCACGCCGTCGACCTGATAGGTGTAAAACTCATCGACCGGCAGAACGCAGTGCTGCGTCCCACCCGCCGTGAACGAGCGGAAGTTGTCGAGGTTCGCTTCAAGCTCGCTCATATTGGCGGCGAGCGCCTCTTCATACGGCAGCGCGTTGACCGACAGCGAGACGAAGAAGCGCTGTGCCTCGTCGTGCGCCGTGTTGAACTGCGCGAACATGTAGTCCGGGAAGCGCGCGCCGGCGGCAAGGTAAAACAGGTTGAAGCTCAAGTCAGACGCCGTTAAGCCCTCAAATTCGGGCAGATCGGGCAGCACGTCGGCTGTCCCCCAGCGGCTGAACTGGTTCGAGAGATCGCCGCGGTAGCCGCCGGCGGAGTCGCCGAACTGCGCCAAGCGCACGCCGTCATACTGCGCCATGATGTTCGGCGCGTGGAACGACGAGCCGAGCGCGCCCGCGCTGCATCCGGTGACGAACACCGACTCCGGCGCGTCGAAGTTCTCATATGCCCATGACAGCGCCGTCGACGCGTTGGTGTAGCCGTTGTGGCGAATGGCATAGTCGATGCCGCCAACGCTGTAGTTGACGACACTGCTGCCCATGTGAACGTCGCCCGTGCAGTAGGGGATATAGACTACGTCATAGTCGGCAAACGGGTTTTCGGGATTGTCGAAATCATGAATGCCAGTCGAAAACTGCGCAAGGTCTTGGGCGTTCTCGATGTTGACCGCTTCGTTGAAGGTCGGCATCGCGCCGCAGGTAACGCCCGTCCAACACGCGCCGCCGCCCTCAAACTCGATCAGCAGGTTGTCGCTGCTGCCCTCGCGGACGTAGAAGGCATACGACGTGCCGCGCGCGCAGATCGTATCGCCCCCCGGCTCGATTACGTTCCAGCCTTCTTCGAGCGCCTCACGCGCCGGCAGCGCGTCCTGCGCGGCGACGCTCCCACCAAACAAGCATACACCTGCTAACAACACCCACCTCAGCCCGTTCATCACACACCCTTTCTCACCGTTTGAACTGGGTGTTCTCCCAGTCTGTAAACAGCGATTGCAGCTTGAGCCGCTGATACTTACCGGTCGTCGTCACCGGAATATCCGTCCCGAAGACGACGACTTTCGGCGCTTTCTCGAACGTCATGCGCGCGCGGCAGTAGGTGATGATGCTGTCAGGGTCGAGGGTCGCGCCCTCTTCCGGCACAACGTACGCGCCGACTTCCTCGCCGTAATAGGCGTTCTTGAAGGCGATCGCCAGCCCGACCTTGACGCCGGGGATTTCGAGCAGCACTTCTTCAATGTCGAACGGGCTGAACTTGACGCCACCGCGGTTGATCAGCTCTTTGATGCGCCCGGTGATGAAGAAGAACTGCCGCCCGCGCGCGTCAACCTCGTAGAAGCCCTCGTCGCCGCTGCGGAACCAGCCGAACTTGAACGTCTCGGCGTTGGCGTCGGGACGCTTGAAATAGCCCTGCATGACATTGTGACCGCGAATGCAGATTTCGCCGCGCTCGCCCGCGCCGAGCCGCTCGCCACTCCCCGACGCGTCAAAGATCGCCATCTCGTTCGGCTCGATCGGGCAGCCGATGCTCGGGTAGCCGTAGTCGAGCATCCAGTGGCGGCGCTGATCCCACGTCAGGTCGATCGGCAGGTAGCACGAGTAGCAGGTCGTCTCGCTCAAGCCGTAACCGTGAATGATCGGCACGCCGAACTTGTCCTCGAAGGCTTTGGCGAGGCTCATCGCCAGCGTGCCCGCTCCGCAGACCAGATGGCGGAAACGGCGCAGGTCGGCGCGTTCGACGCCCGTCCCCCAGATCGACTCGCCTTTCGCTTCCTGTTCGGCGGCGAAGTCGAGGCAGAACTGGAGCAGGGTCGGCACGACGCTGACGATTTGCACGCCTTCGCGCGCGATCCGTTCCCAGAAATGGCGGCTCGAATAGGCGCGGTTAAGCACCGTCGACCCGCCGACATACAGCGGCGTGATCAGCGTGACGACGATGCCGTTGACATGGTGGATCGGCAGCACGCACATCGTCCGCTGGTTGCCGGTCAGCGCCTGCCACTGGCTGATCCCCTGCGCGTCTATCAGCAGGTTGTACTGCGTCAGGACGACGCCTTTCGGCGCGCCGGTCGTGCCGCTGGTGTAGACGAGCAGCGCCTCGTCTTCAAGCGACGGGCGCTCGTCGGTCGAGACAAACGTATCCGGTCGGTTGGCGATCTCGCTGTGGAAGTCGAGGTATTTCCCGCCCGGCACCGCGCCGACTTCGACGATCTGGCGGATATTTGCAGCGCCCAAGCCTTCCGCCTCGTCGCCGTTGATAATCCGCTCGGCGCGTTCGATGTACTCAGCGCGGACGAAGCATACCACCGCCTCGCTGTTGCGCAGGATGAAGGCGATCCGCTGGTCGTCCTCGCTGATGTTCTGCGGCGCGACCGCCGCGCCGATCAGCCAGCAGGCGAAGTAGATGATCGCCGTGTCGACGTGGTTGTGGGCGATGGTCGCCACGCGGTCGCCGCGCCGCACGCCGAGATCGTCGTACAGGAAGCTCGCCGCCTGATGGACTTTCGCGTTGAACTGCGCGTAGGTCAATTCCTCGCGGCTGCCGTCACCATCATAGTAAATCAGGAAGGGTTTATCAGGGGTCACCGTCGCGTGGAGCGACAGCAGGTGGCGAAAATTGCGGAACGGCACTTTGTACTGGTACGGCGGGACGCCGTGCAGCGTCCGCGCCTCGAGGATATTGGCGAGGGTCGTGTCATCGAGCGTCGTCAAAGCGGTATCCCCTTTCCCAAGAAGCCGTTTTCACAAATTATAGAACAGTTCACAGCCGAAGGGCGAACCGCCGCCTCAGCTTGCACGCGCAGTCAGTACATCGTATACCCTGTTCGCGACTCTCCTTTGACAAGCAGCGAAAGTCTCGTTTACACTGTGTCTGGCGTTTCTGAGCATGATCGCCGGTGTACCCTCTGCGCAAGCAAAATCTCAGGAGCTAACTGCAACATGAAACATTTCCGACTCGTCGTCCTGTTCACCCTTGTCGCGTTGATGGTGGCGCTCGTGCCGGCATCCTTCGCGCAGGTTGAAACCTTTGGCTTGAGTACTGAAGACTTCGAGCTTTTTACGGCGGCGAATGCAAACATCTCATCCCTCTCGGACTTTGCCTATGACTTCACGCTTGACCTTCTGGTTAGCGGGATTGAGGACGCCGACATCAGCGGCACGCTCAACGGTGTAGGCGCAATCGGCTCTGGTGATGGCGCGTTCTCGCTCGACGTGAACGGCAGCTTCACCGCTGACGGCGAAACCCAGCCCGCCGACATCGAAATCCGCGTCGTCGGTGGCAACGTCTACTTCAACGTCGGCGATCAGGGCTGGCAGGGCGCGACGCTCGAAGAACTGATGGCGTTCGGCGGCTCAGCAGCCGGCGGCATGGGTCTGCCGGTTAACCCGGAAGACCTCGCCGATGGCGATCTCTCCGGTATGGAAGGCATGGAAGGCATGAGCGATGCGATGGCTGATCTGGCGTCGCTCGACCCGAGCGAGTACGTCAGCATCACGCGTCTTGACGACGCAGACGGTCTGGCGC
>JAEVZT010000411.1 GCA_023392115.1 Chloroflexota bacterium | reverse complement strand
GCGTTTGGCATCAGCGCCAGCGCCGCGACCGCCCACGGCGCGAGCTTGTGATCGCGGTAGTAGACCTCGACGACGCGGTAGAGCAGGGTGAGCGCCAGCCCGAACGCCAGAGTCTCGAAGACCAGCGCCGCCAGATCAACCGAGCCGGGCAGGGCAAGATCGGCGGCGCGGATGCCGAGCGGCGTCAGCAGGTTAAAAACCGTCGCGCCGGGGTTGTCGAGCCGGTAGCCGTTGTATGCCAGATCGAGGTAGTGGATCGCGTCCCAGCGCCGCCAGACGCCGAATACGGCTTGCTCAAGCGGCGACTCCAGCGCGGGCAGATCAGCGCCGGCGGCGTGAAAGTCGACGGGCGCGCCGCCGAGGTTCGCGCCGACGACCGTCCAGACGAGCGCCAGCCAAAGCGTGAGCAGCAGGCGGTGGATCATCGCCGTTCCCGCGCCCCATAAAATCGCTTGTCGCCAGCCGCCCATCTTGCCTTCCTGCATGCCTCGATACGCTCGAAATTATAACGGCGCGGGCTGGTGGAACTGCACAAAGATCGCGGGAATCAAAAACGCCCCGATGAGTCGGAGCGTTCATTCGGCGTTCGTGGTTTACGCTTCGGCGCGGCGCAGCGATACCTGACGCCCGCGCAGCGTTCCGCGGCGCATCCGCTGGAGCACGCGATCGACGTGCATTTCCTTGACGTCGACAAACGTCTGGTTCTTCTGAATGTCGATCGCGCCGATCGCGCGACCGGGGATTCCGGCTTCGCTGGCGATCACGCCGACAACGTCACCCGGTTGGATGCCGTGAATGCGTCCGGCATCGATCATCAACCGCACCATGCCCGGTTCTTGACCGGTGCGCGGACGGCGGCGCGGTCCTTCGTCACCACCGGCGCTCTGCCGACCGTAGCGGCGATCGCCGCGCTGCGTCCGGTCGCGGTCGAAGGTGCGCTCGCGCGGCTCGGCGATTTCCTCGATCGGGCGCTGCGCTTCACCTGCGCGCGCCATGCGAATGGCGGCGGCGGCGATTTCGGTTACGTCGTAACCGGCTTCGACCATTTCGTTGACGAAGGCGACTTCGCGGTCAAGCTCGCTCTGGTCGAGCAGTTCGCCCAACTGCGCCCCAAACCGCTGGTTGCGGCGGGCGACGACTTCTTCAGCGCCGGGCAGCTTGGCGCGCTTGATCGGCTGCTTGGTGAACTGCTCGATCGTTTTGAGCCAGCGGCGCTCGCGCGGCGTCACCAGCGTGATCGCCACGCCTTCGCGTCCCGCGCGCCCGGTGCGCCCGATGCGGTGGACGTAGTCTTCGGCGTCATACGGCACGTCGAAGTTGATGACGTGCGACATGTCCTGAATATCCAGCCCGCGCGCGGCAACGTCGGTCGCGACGAGGATCGTGATCTGCCCGCGGCGGAAGCGGCGCATGACCGTTTCGCGCATTTCCTGACTGAGATCGCCATGCAGCGCTTCGACCGGGAACTGGCGGCTGAGCAGGGTATCGGCGAGCTGACCCGCGCCGATTTTCGTGCGCG
Organism: Chloroflexota bacterium; assembly: GCA_023392115.1. Lineage (GTDB taxonomy): Bacteria > Chloroflexota > Anaerolineae > Aggregatilineales > Phototrophicaceae > Flexifilum. Next base: position 1,597 of record JAEVZT010000411.1, on the reverse strand, counting down.
TGAAGATCAACGCGCTCGTGACGTTCTCGACTTCGAGCAGTCGCGCCAGCGTCGGAATCTTGGACGATTCGTCCACCAGATAGTAACGCTGCTCGATCTGCGGCACGGTCAGCGTCTTTTGTTCGATGGCGACCAGCAGCGGATCGCGCATGTACTTGCGCGCGATCTCGCGGATCGGCGACGACAGGGTCGCCGAGAACAGCGCCGTCTGGCGCGTCTCCGGCGTCTGGCGCAGGATGGTTTCAACGTCGTCGATGAAGCCCATCTTGAGCATCTCGTCGGCTTCGTCGAGCACCATGTAATGAACGGCGTCGAGGCGCAGCGCGCCCTTTTCGATCAGGTCGATGACGCGCCCCGGCGTGCCGACGCCGACGTGAACGCCTTCCTGAAGCTTCTTCATCTGGCGCGTGTAAGACGAGCCGCCGTAAATCGTGACGAGACGGATGCCGAGATGCTTGCCGTACTGGAAAAGCGCTTCGGTCACCTGAATCGCCAGTTCGCGTGTCGGCGCAAGGATCAACCCCTGCACCCGGCGATCAGAGAAATTCAAACGTTCGAGCAGGGGCAGCGCGAAAGCTGCCGTCTTGCCCGTCCCCGTCTGGGCTTGCCCAAGAACATCACGCCCCTGCATCAGCGCCGGAATGGCGCGCTCTTGAATTGGCGTGGCGTTCTCATAGCCCAGTTCCGTCACAGCTTGCACCAGTTGCGGACGCAAGCCCAGACTTTCAAACGTGATAGTCATCCATTACCCTTGTTGATGAAAACGCCCTGCGGAGATTGGCAGGGCGAAGGCGTGTTAAGCTCTACATGCATATTATAGCACGGCGGCTTAAGTTTTCAATTGCGAAAGATAAAAATTACAGAAGAAAATACGACTGCGCGAACCAGCCGCCGTTTCGCTCAATCCATTGACTGGGCGGCGAAGGTTGGCTGAGGCGCGATCGCTCGCCGGCGCGGCTCACGGACGATAAATTGGAGCATGAGCGCCGCCGCTATTCCGCCGACTCCCGCCAGCACGAACGTCGCGTTGAAGCCGACGGCGTCCGCCAGCCAGCCGCCGACCAGCGGAATGATCAGCGACGCGGGGGCGACGAGCGTATTTGTCAAGCCGATATAGTACGGGCGCTCATTTTCCGCGCCAAATTCGACGATGAACGCCATTGGCGTCGTCCACAGCGCGGCGTTCGCCGCTCCGATCAGCGCGAAGACGACGTAGAACCAGCTGAGCGACGGCGCGATTAGGGCTACGATGCCGCTTCCCCCCGCCATCAGCACGCCGACGGCGTACATCGTTCGGTGGCTCAAGCGGTCGCCAAGCCAGCCGATCAGCGGGTTCGACAGCGTCTGCGCCAGCATCAACACGCCCGTCATGATGCCCGCCGTCCCCTCGTCCATGCCGAAATGACGCACGGCATAGATGGTGTAGAACGCCGATCCGACAACCGCCAGCTGTGCCAGCATGCGCGCCGCTACGAACCAGCGGTAGTTGCGATTCGCGCGGATGATCGCGATCAGCTTGGCAGCGAATTCGCGCCACGAAAGCATGTTTTCCGGCGGCGCTTCGACGGCAGGCTCGCGCGTCCACGCCAGAAACGGC
>JAEVZT010000398.1 GCA_023392115.1 Chloroflexota bacterium | reverse complement strand
GTACCATCTTGACGGGACGCAGGCGATGGTTCACGTTGACCGGCTGCTGGAGATCGAGTCGCTCGACGCGATCGAGTGGACGCCGCAGGCGGGAATCGAGTCAGGCGGCAGCCCGCGCTGGTACGATCTTTATAGGCGCATCCTGAACGCGGGCAAGAGCGTGCAGTTAGTCGAGGTCAAGCCCGAAGAGGTGATCCCGCTGCTGGACGCGGTTGGCGGCAAGGGGATGTTCATCATCACGGACGCGGCGACGGAAGCCGAGGCGCGCGCGTTAATCGAGCAGGTGGAGCAGTATCGCTGAGCAGAGCAACCGTGCGTCTGCCAGCGTCAGCAAATTTGGCGATTGGAGATAATCGTTTATGTCCGTTATTGACGAAATCTTTGATGCGATTGTTGAAGGTCAGATGCCCGTTGCCGTCGAGCGTGTTCAGCACGCGCTTGACGGGGGAGAACGCGCCGACGTCATCCTGAATCAAGGGCTAATTCCGGCGATGCGGCGTGTTGGCGAGCTGTTTGAAGAAGGTGAATACTTCGTCCCGGAAATGCTGATCGCCGCGCGCGCGATGGACAAGGCGCTGCAAATCCTCAAGCCACATCTTGTCGCGCAGGGCGTCCAGCCGATCGGCAAGGTGGCGATCGGGACGGTCAAGGGCGACCTGCACGATATTGGCAAGAAGCTCGTAGCGATGATGCTTGAGGGCGCAGGCTTCGAAATCATCGATCTGGGGATCGATGTGCTGCCGGAGAAGTTTGTCGGCGCGGTGCGCGATGGGGCGCAGGTCGTGGCGCTGTCGGCGCTGCTGACGACGACCATGCCGCAGATGCAGACGACGATCGCCGCGCTGCAAGAGGCTGGGCTGCGCGATCAGGCGCGCGTGATCATCGGCGGCGCGCCGATTTCGCAGGGCTACGCCGACCAGATTGGCGCTGACGGATACGCGCCTGACGCGTCGAGCGCGGTGCGGCTGGTGCGCAATCTGCTCAACGTGGAGTAGGCGTAAGGGTGGTGCGGGCGCAACCGCGGCTCGCCCCGCCGTCCGGTGTTCTCGCTTATTCCCATGACAGGCACAATTCGACGCCTAAGTGATCCGATAGGTGCTGCTTGCGTCCGCCAATGGTCACGCGGTCTTCAAAGCGCAGCCGGCTTTCGACGCGCACGTCGAGCGGGTCGGGCGCGCGGTAGAGTGTAAAGTCGATTGGGGCGGCATAATGCTGTCCCATGCCCCGGTGTGGGCGGAAGGTTGGGCGGGTGTCGCCTTCGAGCGGGTCACGCAGACCGGTGCGCGCCAGCAGCGAATGATACATCCAACTGCCGCGCGGGATGTTGAAGTCACCACAGACGATGACGATCGCGTTTTCCGGCTGGGCGTTGACCAATTCGGCGATCTGCGCCAGCTCGCGCTCCTCTTGACGCGCAAACAGGCTGTTGGCGCTCCAGTCGCCGGTGTAATTAGCAGTTAGGTGGGTGTTCATGACGATGATCGGCATGTCGCCCTGACGCACGCAGGTGATCAAGACCCCCTTGTGCAAAATCCAGTCAGTGATCGCCGGCGTGTACCACAAGCCGCGTTCGCGAAAGAGGACAAATTCGTGGCGCATGATCGTCAGCCGTGACAGCGTCAGCAGCCCGCCCTTAGGCGCGTGGACGAAATGCTGGTAGGCGTGTTCGGGGTAGCACTCGCGGCAGGCATCGGTCAGCAGCAGGCGATAGCGATGCGCCTGTACTTCCTGTAGACAGACCATCGAATAACCGGCGTCGTTGATTTCCTGTGCCAGCGCGCGTAGTCGCGGACGCGCTCCCATCCCCGGCGCGCCGAACGAGTTAAGCGTAAGCAGAGAAAAAGTTTCCATCCAGCGGACTCTGGTTTATCTTTGACATAGTTAACGCTCGACGGCTCACGTGCCGCATTGATGATACAGGGCTATTGCACCCCACTTGGATTGTCAACACATGAACAGAAGATCAGCATCTTTGAAGAGACGCGACGCGCTGCGCTACGGGTTGTGGGCACTGATGGCGCAAACGGCACTCGCCAACCGGCAGTACTACCGCATGACGACGACGTGGCTGCCGCACCTGCTGACGAACTCATTATCGCTGCTGCTGCCGGATGTTGCCAGACGCTTGTTCGCGGCAAAGCACAAGCCGCGCAACATTGTCGAGGACACCTTGATCACGATGGTGGGTGACAACGCCGATTACGTGATCTATGCCGCGCCGCTGGCGCTGGGCTACATCGTGTCGCATCCGCGCTTCAATATCTACAAGGGCGACTGGGCGAAGCTGCGGGTTGCCGGAGTCGGGCTAGATGCGATCCCGCACACGGCGACTGCATTCGCGCTGACGGCATTGATCGTCGATACGCTCGACACGATGGGCGAGCGCGAGACGCATGAGGGATTGCTCGCGGATTTCGTGCGCTGGGGCGATCAGCATCCGGCGCTGCTGACGTCGGGCATCCTCGCGCTGATCACGCTGATCTGGGAGTACGGCGAGTACCGGGTACACGAGCACGAGATCCAGCAGCGTGGCAGCGCCGAAGCGATCAACATGCAGTGGAGCGTGCAGGACACAATCGTCGACATTTGCTCGAATTTCGTCGGATGCATTGCCGCGCTGCTGTGGCACAGGCGCAAGCAGAGGCGTTGAGTCAGGCAGGCGAGGGCAGACAAACGC
>JAEVZT010000228.1 GCA_023392115.1 Chloroflexota bacterium | reverse complement strand
AAGGGTTATCCACATTATCATTATAGCAGGATCGATCATCTCTCCCCAACGATGGGGCGCGGGGCGGCGAAAGTTAAGAAGCAAATCATGGGGTGCATGTTACTATCAGTACAAATGCTGTACGATTCCTTTCTTGAGATAAGCCGATGAGCGCCGATACAACCGATGTCAGTCCCATGTCCGCCGCGAAGCAGTTGTTGACTCGGGTTGACAGGCGCGTTCGCGCCGCGCTGATCGCGCCGCTGGGGTCGCGTTTGCAGCCGCGCGCCGACGATACGCGGCGGGTTGAAGATTTCGCCGCGAAACTGGCGTCGCTGCCGACGTTCGACGCGGTGCTGGTGGAGTTTCGCGCCCAGATCGAGGCGGCGCTGCTGCCCGACCGCGTTTTCATCTTCCTGCCGGAACGGGCGACGGGCGATTACGCCGCCGAAGGGACGGACATTCGCTTCAGCGCGTCGAGCACCCTTGCTGACCGCCTGCTAAACGGCGATCCGGTCATCCACCTCGCGCCCGGCGAGCGCTGGTCGCCCGACTTGGTGGTCGAACGCCCGCGCTTGATGATCCTCAAGGCGCAGGTCGTGATCGGCTTGCGCGGCACGAAACGCCTCGCCGGATTTGTCGTCATCACCCCACCCCAGTCGAATGAGACCGACTATACAGCGGAAGACCTGCGCTTCCTGCACAAGCTCACGGCGCAAATGAGCGTCGCGGTTGAGCGCGCGCAGGTGGTCGCATCGCTCGAACAACGCGTGCGCGAGCTGGACGTGCTGTCTCAAGTGAGCCAAGCCGTCAACTTCACCATCGACTTCGACGACCTGCTCGAATTGATCAGCGCGCAGGCGGGCAAGCTCGTCCAGTCGTCGCATTTCTACATTACGCTGCATGACGCCAGCACCAATGAACTGTATCACGCCTTCTTCCTCGAAGATGGCGAGCGCTACCGCGACAAGGAAGGGCTGCGCTGGCGGCAGGGCAGCGATCCGTTCAGCGAAGTCATGCGCGGCGGTCAGCCGGTGCGGACGGCGAATTACGGCAAGCTGCTTGAAGAACGCGGCGGCGCGGTGATCTATGAAGACCCGACGCTGCGGGCGTGGATGGGCGTGCCGCTGTCGGCGGGCGGAAACACGTTCGGCGTGATGTCGGTCGGCGCGGCAGACGCCGATACGGTTTTCAGCGCCGAGCAGCAGAAGATCTTCATGGACATCGGCTCGCTGGCGGCAACCTCGCTCGATAAAGCGCGTTTGTTCGCCGAAACACAGATGCGCGCGCGCCAGCTCGCGGCGCTCAACGACATCAGCCGCCGGCTCGTCGCGTCGGAAGCGAACCTTGAAGCGCTGCTCAAGCTGATCACCGCCAGCGCGACCGACATCCTCAACGTCGAAGCCGGATCGCTGCTGCTGACTGCCGACGACGGCAGCGGCGATCTTGAGTTCCGCGTCGTCGTCGGCGGTGCAGAACAGGACGTGATCGGTTCGCGCATCCCGGCGCAGCGCGGTCTGGTGGGCGAAGTCGCGGCAACCGGACAGTCGGTGATCGTCAACGACGTGGCGAGCGACCGGCGCTGGCACGGCGAGTTGTCCGGCAGCGATTTCAAGACAACCAACGTCCTCGCCGTGCCGCTGATCACGCAAGACAGGGTGATTGGCGTGCTCGAAGTGATGAACAAGCGCAGCGGCGGCATTTTCAGCCGCGATGACGCCGAACTGCTGAACGCCTTTGCCGGACAGGCGGCAGTCGCCATCGAGAACGCGCGCCTGTTCCAACTGACGGATTTTCAGCTTTCAGAGCGCGTCAGCGAGCTTGAGGCGCTCGAACGGATCGACGTGGCGCTCAATCGCTCGCTCGATCTGGCGAAGGTGGCGGAACTGACGATCCACTGGGCGGTGGCGAATACCGGCGCGACCGCCGGGCTGCTTGGCGTCGTCCTGCCTGATCCGCCGCGCCTGCACGTCGTCTACAAGAGCGGCTACGGCGACGATGACGTTCCCGAAGGAGCGCAGGACGATATCTACCCGCTCGATCGGGGGATTGTCAGCCGGACGATGCGCACGCGCCAGCCGGAACTCGTGCCCGACGTGAGCATCGATCCGCACTACGTCCCGTCGCTGCGCGGCGCGATCAGCCAGATCACGCTGCCGATGCTGTCGGGCGGCAGCGTCAGCGCGATTATGGTTTTGGAGACGAACCGCGAACCGCGCCTGCGGCTGGCGGATATGCCGTTCTTGCAGCGCCTCGCTGAACACGCCAGCATCGCCATTGCCAACGCGCAGTTGTACGCCGAACTTATGCGCGCCAACGAGTCCAAGAGCGAGTTTGTGTCTTTCGTGGCGCACGAGCTGAAGAACCCGCTCACGTCGATCAAGGGCTATGCCGATGTGCTGCTGTCGGGCGCGGTCGGACAGGTGAGCGACATGCAGCGCAACTTCCTCACTACCATTCGCTCGAACGCCGATCGCATGAACACGCTCATCAGCGACCTGAACGACGTGACGAAGCTCCAGACGAACAACCTGCGCATGACCTTCGAGGCTGTTGATTTCAATACAGTCCTCATTGAGACGCTGCGCCCGCTGCAAAAGCAGATCGACGACAAGGGGCAGCGACTGGCGCTCGACGTAGCCGCCGATCTGCCGCGCATCCACGCCGACGAGAACCGCATGATTCAGGTGATGACGAATCTGATCAGCAACGCGCACAAATACACGCCCGAAGGCGGCTCGATCGTCGTCGCGGCGCACGTTGAAACGGAGCAGTCGCCGAATGTGCTGCACGTCACAGTCGAGGACAGCGGCATCGGCATGAGCGGCGACGATCTCGCCCGCCTATTCACGCCCTACTTCCGCAGCGACAACCCGGCGGCACGCGAACAGCCGGGCACGGGCTTAGGCTTGGCGATCACGCGCGCCCTTGTCGAGCGTCACGGCGGCGATATCTGGGTCGAGAGCGAGATCGGCAGCGGCACGACGTTCCATCTGACAGTCCCGCTGCACGAGGAATGAAAAACGCCCGTCAGGTGATGGGCGTCCTCATGTTCTGCGCTTGTCTATTTAGCCGAGATGCGGCTTCAACTGGTTGGTGATACGATCCTTCGGCTGGAAACCGGTGATGCGGACGACCGGCTGACCGCCCTTGAACAAAACCAGCGTCGGGATGCTCATGATGCCGTACTGCATCAGCACGTCAGGGTGGGCATCGGCGTCCAGCTTGGCGACGCGCAGCTTACCCTGATATTCATTGGCAATCTGATCGACCATCGGCGCGATCATCTTGCATGGGGTGCACCATTCTGCCCAGAAATCGACAAGCACCGGCGTGTCCGATTTCAAGACTTCGTTCTGGAAATTACCGGTTGTCGCTTCAAACGTCTTCACGCTCATGTCCTCTCCTCGCGGTTTTGACGCTCAACTTTTGATATGATAAGATGCAATCATACCGTGAAATACGGCACAAGTCAGTGGTGGTAAGGCTTACTGTATCCTATGATTCCAGACGACTCACGTTTACCGGAACTTACCCGCCGTCAAGAAGAAATCCTTGCGCTTATCGTGCGCTCGTACACGCAGACGCCCGAACCCGTTAGCTCAAAGCACCTTGTCGAAAAGTTCAACCTGAACTTCAGTTCGGCAACCGTGCGCAATGAAATGGCGGTGCTCGAAGAACTCGGCTACATCACCGCGCCGCATACGTCTGCCGGGCGCGTGCCGACGCAGGCGGGCTACCGTTACTTTGTCGCGCGCCTGATCACGCCCCTCGACATCACGCCGAGCGACCAGTCGCGCATCAGCGAGCGCCTGCAAAGCACGCCGCTGGCAACCGAACAATGGCTGCGGATCGCCGCGACCGTGCTGGCGCGCACCGCGCAGACCGCCGCGCTCGTCACGCCGCCGAGCGCCGAAACCAGCCGCTTTAAACACCTCGAACTGATCGCCATTCAGGGGCGGCTGGTGCTGATGGTGCTCGTCCTGCAGGAAGGCGCTGTCCACCAGCAGATGATTACGCTGGCGGAACCGCTGCCGCAGCCTAAGCTGAGCGAAACGGCGGCGTTGATCAACGGCATGTGCATGGATATGACCGCAAAGGAAGTCCGCGTGCGCGGCGTGCAGATGCAGCTGCTTGAACGTGAGGTAATGGAACTGATCGCCGAGGTGATGGAGAAAGCCGACACCAATCAGGTGCGCCTGATTTACCGCGAAGGCTTGAGCGAACTGATCAGCACGTTTTCCAACAACGAAGGCGCGCAGCAAGCCGTCCGCGTGTTTGAGGAACATGCCATCCTCAACATGATCCTCAACGACGTGCTGACGCCGCTGATCAACAGCGTGCAGGTGGTGATCGCCGGCAATGGGCGCTGGGAAGAACTCAGTCACCTGACGGTCATACTCAGCCGCTACGGTGTGCCCGGACATGCCAGCGGCGCGGTCGGCGTGCTTGGACCGACGCATATCAACTACGGGCGCGCGATCAGCGCCGTGAGCTACATCTCCGGCGTCATGACCTCGATGCTGACGAACGCCTACGCCAGTTTACCGGCGGGCGAGGAAGGCGAAGCGGCAACGTAGTTACCCGAAATTCTGCGCTAGTTTTACGTCAATGCTAACGTGATTCTATGATTGCCCTGCTACACTATGCCACTGACTAAAGCATAGTGAGGGGGCGTTTGTTGTCTGATAGGAAGGGAGAAAAAGCGTGACCACACCAGAAACACCCACGACCGATGAGCAACACGTCGAAGGCGCTGAACCAACCACCGAGAACGCTGCAAACGGCGGTGCATCGACGGCTGACGCCTCAGAACAGGAAGAAAAGGTAGTGACTCACAAGGAATTTGAGGCGGTGCAGGCTCAGGCACAGGAGTATCTGGAAGGCTGGCAGCGAGCGCGCGCCGAATTCGCGAACTACAAGAAACGTGTAGATCGCGAAATGAAAGACACGCACAGCTATGCCGCCGGCGATGTGATCAAGAGCTTGCTCCCCGTCATTGACGACTTTGAGCGCGCTCTGGCGAATATACCCGCCGATTTGAACGAGAACGCATGGGTGAACGGCGTGAGCTTGATTCAGCGGAAGCTCAACAAGGTGCTTGAGGATTACAACGTCACCGTTGTCGATCCGACTGGAGAGCCGTTCGACCCGAGCATCCACGAGGCGATCGGGGCGGATGCAGCATCCGATGAGACGCCAAGCGGTCACGTCACGGCGACGATGCAGCGCGGTTATCGAATCGGCGATCGGGTGATACGCCCGGCGCTCGTGCGCGTCGCTCAGTAAAGACACACTATCACAGGAGACATAAAGAGTATGGGTAGGATTATCGGTATTGACCTCGGCACGACCAACTCGGTTGTCGCCGTGATGGAAGGTGGCGAGCCGACGGTCATCGCTTCGGCGGAAGGCGGACGCCTGATCCCTTCGGTGGTCGCCGTCAACCCGAAGACCGGCGAGCGCGTGGTCGGCAAGGTGGCGCGCAATCAGGCGGTCATCAACCCCGAGAACACGGTTTTCTCGGTCAAGCGCTTTATGGGTCGCAAGTTCGAAGACCCGGAAGTCCAGCGCGCGCTTAAGTTCGTGCCGTACAAGGTGAGCGCCGCGCCGAATGGTGACGTGCGCGTTCACATGGGCGGACGTGACTACAGCCCGCCGGAAATCTCGGCGATGATCCTTCAGAAGATCAAGGCGGACGCCGAAGCCTATCTTGGTGAGACAGTGACGCAGGCGGTCATCACCGTTCCGGCGTATTTCAACGACGCGCAGCGTAACGCGACCAAGGATGCGGGGCGCATCGCCGGTCTTGATGTGCTGCGTATCATCAACGAACCGACGGCGTCGAGCCTCGCCTACGGGCTGGGCGAGAAAAAGAACGGCATCATCGCCGTTTACGACCTCGGCGGCGGCACGTTCGACATTTCGATCCTCGAAGTCGGCGACGGCGTGTTCGAAGTTCGCAGCACCAACGGCGACACTTACCTCGGCGGCGATGACTTCGATCAGGTCGTCATTGACTGGATCGCCGACGAGTTCAAGAAAGATCAGGGCATCGACCTGCGCAACGATCGTCAGGCGCTCCAGCGGCTCAAGGAAGCGGCGGAACGCGCCAAGATCGAGCTGTCGAGCGTCCTCAGCACTGAAATCAACCTGCCGTTCATCACGGCGGATGCCAGCGGTCCCAAGCACCTCAATATGACGCTCACGCGCGCCAAGCTCGAAAGCCTGACGCAGAGCCTCGTCCAGCGGTCAATCGAGCCGTGCCGTTCGGCGCTGCGCGACGCCGGTTTGGAGGCGAAAGACGTTGACACGGTGATCCTCGTCGGTGGCATGACTCGTATGCCCGCCGTGCAGGAAGCCGTCCGCGCCTTCTTCGGCAAAGACCCGAGCAAGGGCGTCAACCCCGACGAAGTCGTGGCGCTCGGCGCGGCGATTCAGGCGGGCGTGCTCGGCGGCGACGTCAAGGATATCCTGCTGCTCGACGTGACACCGCTGACGCTCGGCGTGGATACGCTCGGCGGCGTGGCGACGCCGATGATCGATCGCAACACGACCATCCCGACGCGCAAGTCGCAGGTCTACTCGACGGCGGCGGATAACC
>JAEVZT010000429.1 GCA_023392115.1 Chloroflexota bacterium | reverse complement strand
CTCGATCAACGACAAGCCGATGCGGTTGTAGGGGATAAGGGACTGAAACTCGTTGTAAATACCCTCAAGAATGTCCTCGAGCAGCAGCCCCGAGTTGACATCCTCGGTGATCTGGCTAAGCTTCTCCGCCTCGTCTAGGCGGGCTTCAAGGTTCGCCGCAAGGTCTTTGAGCGCTTCGCCAAGCTGTCCAATTTCGTCCGGAACGGATGAGGGGAAATCAAGATGGTAGTCACCCTGCTTCAACTGTAGAGCAGCATTAATGTACTCCGGAATGCGCTTATCGCATTCATACGCGGCATCTGTCATGTTCGGGTACCATAATCGCCAACTGAATTATTTCCCAGAATTATTCTACGTTCTTTGAGGTCATATACAAATGACACATGTCATTTCGAGCGCGATTACCACGCCTGAATTTATGAATTTCTTCCGAAGAATGGTAGAATCGTCCGCAGTTTTCAAGAGTCGTACTGTTATTTTGAGCAGAACCAGTCGAAACACATAAGGAACCCGCGTTCAATGAGTGAACCGACCGTGAACCCGACGATCGAAGATCGCAAAGCCGATCACATCCGCATCAACCTTGAGCAGAACGTCCAGTTTCCTCGCTTGACAACCGGGCTGGAACGCTACCGCTTCATGCACCAAGCGCTGCCGGAACTCGATCTGAAGGATATCGATTCGACAGTCACGCTGTTCGGCAAGACGGTCAGCGCGCCGATCCTGATCTCGTCGATGACCGGCGGCACGGAGATGGCGAAGCGGCTCAACCTGCATCTCGCCGAAGCCGCCGAGGCGAATAACATCGCGCTCGGTCTGGGGTCACAGCGTGCCGGAATCCGCAACCCTGATGTCGCGCACACCTATCACGTGCGGCAGGTCGCGCCCAACATCCTGCTGTTCGGCAACCTCGGTGCTGTCCAGTTCAATTACGGCTACGGCGTCGATGAGTGCCGGCGGGCTGTCGACATGGTCGAAGCGGACGCGCTGATCTTGCATTTCAACGTCCTTCAGGAAGCCGTACAGCCCGAAGGTGACACGAATTTTGCCGGACTGCTGAGCAAGGTTGAAGCTGTCTGCTCGGCGCTGGAAGTCCCGGTAATCGCCAAAGAGGTCGGTTGGGGCTTCTCCGAGCAGAACGTCCGCGATCTGGCGAACGCGGGTGTCGCCGCAATCGACGTTGCCGGTTCAGGCGGTACCTCGTGGAGCGAAGTCGAGTATCACCGCGCGCCGACGGCGTTCCACGCGCGCGTCGCCGCCGCCTTCGCCGATTGGGGCATCCCGACCGCCGAGGCAGTCCGCTATGCGGTCAAAGGCGCGCCCAACCTGCCAGTGATCGCCAGCGGCGGGCTGCGCGACGGCATCGACATCGCCAAATCAATCGCGCTCGGCGCGGTCATGGGCGGTCTGGCGGGTCCCTTTTTGAAAGCCGCCGATGTCTCCGTCGAAGCCGTCGATCAGCTCATCCGTGAGCTTGCCGCTCAAGTGCGGATTGCCATGCTGTGCAGCGGCGCGCGCACCATCGAACAACTCCAAACCACCCCTCTCATCGAAAGCTGATTCTTGACCATGATCGGACAACTCGCTGACCGCTACCTTGCCGACCTCGACGCGACGATGCGGAGCGTGGTCGATGATCTCGTGACCGCCCCCGATTTCGGCGTCTCCATCCGTTACCCGCTCGGCTGGGTCGATCAGGATGGCAAGCCGTACCAGCAGATGACCGGAAAACGGATCCGCCCGCTGCTCCTGCTGCTGTGTGCCGAAGCCGCCGGCGGAGACTGGCGCGACGCGCTGCCAGCCGCTGCTGCCGTCGAGCTGCTGCATAATTTCTCGCTCGTCCACGACGACATTGAGGACGCCAGCCCGACACGTCACGGACGCCCAACCGTCTGGACGATCTGGGGACAGGCGAACGCAATAAACGTCGGCGACGCCTTGTTCGCGCTCGCCTACTGCGCCCTCGAACGGCTCTCCGATCGCGTTCCGCCGGACATCGCGCTCAAAGTGTGGCGCATCTTCAACCTGACGAACATCGAGCTGACGCGCGGGCAGCACTTCGACATGCGCTTCGAGACTGAGCCTCTCGTCACCGTCGACGAATACCTGTCGATGATTCGTGGCAAGTCGGCTGCGCTGGTGGCGGCATGCGCCCAGATCGGCGCGCTCATCGGCGGACGCGATGAAACGATCGCCGCGCATTACGCCGACTTCGGCTTGAACCTAGGCATCGCCTTCCAGATTCGCGACGATATCCTCGGCATCTGGGGCGACCCCGACGTGACCGGCAAGTCGGCGGCAACGGACATTCTCTCGCGCAAGAAATCGCTGCCGGTGCTTTACGGGCTGGCGCGGAGTCCCGAACTTGTCGCGCTGTACGTGCGCGACGTGTTCGCTGAGGTTGAGGTCGAGCAGACGGTCACGACCCTCGATTCAATCAGCGCAAGGGAGTACAGCGAGGGCGTCGAGGAAACGTACTACCGTCAGGCGCTTCAGGCGCTTGAACGGGCAGACTCGAAAGGGGATGCGGCACGCGCCCTGTCCTCGCTGGCACAGGCGCTGTTCCACCGCGCGCAGTAACGGCGATCAGACGAGATCGCGAAGGACCATATTGCTCAACAACCTGCCCTGCCCGGTCAGCTTAACGCGCCGGTCGTCGACGTCGAGCAAACCATAGCGCGCGTGCTTGGCGATCGTCTCGCCGTGAATGTCGAGCAGATCGACACCAAAGCGCCCGCGAAACACTTCCCGTTCGATCCCTTCATCCGTCAGGCGCAGCCCCATGATAAGGGTTTCGGCGATCTCGTCTTCGCGGTCTATCACCGTGTAT
>JAEVZT010000160.1 GCA_023392115.1 Chloroflexota bacterium | reverse complement strand
CTTGTGCCGACGGCGACCTACACGCCGACGCCGGGTATCACGCCGACGCCCTCGGCGACGCCGCGCCTGACGCTGACGCCGAGTCCAACCGTCCCGGCGATGATTCAGACGTCCGATCCGTATATCCCGCCGCGCGCCACGTCAGTTTACCCGGCGTTGTTCGACCGCCCGCTCATTGAGGCGGTGGCGCTCATCGATCAGGGCGACATCAGCCGCGCCCTGCCGACGCTGGAAGCTGAACGCCAACTGACGTTTGACACGCGCTTCGACCCGAACCCGTACTACTACGAAGCGCTGGCACGAATGGAGCAGGGGCGGTTCAACGACGCGCTCGAAGTGCTCGATGAGGCAGAAAGCCGCCTTGAGGAACGCGCCGACGAGCCCGGTTTTCGCGGGCTTGTCGACCTCGGTTACGCGCGGGTCAACTGGGCGCTGGCGCAGCAGGCAGCCGAAGCAGGCGATACCGAGCGGGCGCAGGAGTACGCCGCCGAGACAATGGCACGAGCGCAGTCGGCTGTCGAAGTCGATTCACGGCTGGCGCAGGGCTATCTCCTACAGGCGCAAGTTCACAGCACCTACCGCGAGTTCCCCGAAGCGCTGCGCGTCCTCGATCAGGGGCTGGGGATCGAAGCGCTGACCAGCAACGTCGATCTGATCATGGCGAAGGGGTACATCTACTACGCGCAGCGCAATTACGATCAGGCGCTGTATCAAGCCTTCCTCGCCCGCTACATCGACCCGACAACCGAATCGGCGTACCAGCTTCAGATACGCGCCTCGCTTGACCGCGATCGCCCCGGTCAGGCGGTGCTGTACGCCGAAGATTACCTGTTCTACTACCCCGGCAGCACGACTGCTTTCCGCCTGCTCGGCGCCGCGCGCGCCGCCGAGGGCAACATCCGGCAGGCGATCGACGCCTATACTCGCGGGCTGGCGGGCGACACGACCGACCGCGACTCGCTGGCGATGCTTGAAGCGCGGGCGGCGCTGTATCAGGAACGCCGCCAGCATGACCGCGCTGCCGACGATTACGCGCGGCTGGTCGAACTGACCGACGATTCGCGTTACCAACTTCTGCACATGCAGGCGGTTTACGATGAAGGCGATTACACAGCTGCCCTCAACGATGCCGAAACCCTGATCGAAGCCGGGAACGGGAACGGGATCGCAAATGCGATCCTCGGCTGCGCCCTTGTGCAGACGGCGGATGATACGAACTCGGCTTGGCAGCGTGCCGCGGTGATGCTCGTCGAAGCCGCCGCGCTCGACGCGCTGCCCCCCGACGCGCGCGCCCGGACACAGGAGTGTCTGGCTCAGGCGCAATTGGCGCTGGGAAATGAGGGCGAGGCGTTGCAAGCCATTGACGCGGCGCTGGCGCTCGGCGAGACGGGCAGCCGCCGCTATCTGCGCGGGCAGGTCTTGCAGGCGAGTGGTGAAGCCGACGCGGCGATCGCCGAATATGAGTGGGTGTTGGCGTGGAGCCAGCTTTATCCGTTCCCATTCCGCGTCGATGTCGAAGATCGGCTGGACGCGCTGCGGGGGTAAGTCGAAACCTTCACTCCAGCGGCGGAAGCTCGTAGAGCGCGCGAGCTTTGAGTTCCAGACCGGGGAACAGCGAGGCGGCGTCGATCACGTCGTCGCCGGTATAGACGCGGACGGTTTTCGAATCATCACGGCGATACTGGTGGACTTCCTCTTGTTTCGGGTACACCACCCAGACCTGTTCCGAGCCAAAGCGCAGGTAGTCGCGCACCTTCCCAAGTGTGTCTTCGGGTTTCTCGGTAGGCGAGGTGATCTCTACGGCAAGGTCGGGCGCACCGGGGAAGGGGCGGGTGACGTCAAAGTCTTTGGGTATTCGTCCGCGTCGGATAAACGAGACGTCAGGCACACGCGAAACCCTTACCTTACCTCTTGAACCACGCTGCAGGACGTATATCAAGCTGTCTGGCAGCACATGTCCCAACCGGTTTTCTGAGGCGAACCGGTCGAGGATTTTTGCGATATGGAAAACGAGCGCAACGTGTTGATACCCGACGGGTGACATTTCGACCAGTTCTCCATTGACGACTTCAAAGGCTTTGTCTTCCGCGCCGAGACGCAGCAGATCGTCTTCCGTGATACCGGTAGTCTCGATCTGGGCTTTGGCTGTCATGGGCAGCACTCCTCATCTCTACCCGATTAGTTTAGCGCAAGTTGCGCAGGAATTCCTCGACGACGGCGCGCGGCTCGGCATAGCATCGCCCCGCGTCGAAGCGCTGAATGTTCCTGATGCCGTGCGCGCGCAGCAGCTTGTCGCGTTCGGCGTCGAGGCGTGCGGAGTGAAAGGGTCCGTCAACTTCGAGGACGCCCCATTTCCCCTGATGACAGATGACGAAATCAAGCTCGCGGCTGAGGCGCTCGCCCTTACTCGCGCTCAGACGGACGCGAGTCGGCGGAATGAAGAAGATGCCCATATGGTCGAGCGTCTTGGCGATTCTGACTTCGGTGTGCGAACGGAAGATCATGCCCTTCCATTCGATTTCGCGGTAAGTGTCGCCTTTGGAACGCGGTCTGCCGAGCGCGGGCGGCTGTTTCGCCGGTTTTCGTCTAAACAGCCGCCTGATCCAGTCAAACATCAGCCTTCCTCAAAGCGCGTGCCGAGCGCCGCCGGTGGATCGCTTCTCAAGAAGGCGCGTGTCCATTTTTGCAGCGGGCGCGGCAGGATGCTCAACAGGCGTTCGACCGCGCCGGTGCTGACGAGCAGGAGCGTAATGATCATCAGCGCCCACGGCAAGCCGTTGAGCAAGACCAGCGGAATTTGCACGTCGGGGCTGCGCTGGATCGCCGATGTCAGCGCGCGCAGACCGGCGAACAGG
>JAEVZT010000146.1 GCA_023392115.1 Chloroflexota bacterium | reverse complement strand
TGGTTACCCTGTCATCGGGTAGGTCGTCACGTTATTATTCATCCTGATTATCGCACGGATAGTCATGCTGAAATAGTGACAGAAGTCATACAACCGTATTACGCTTGCATTTGCATCGCCCCGTGTTCGTGAGCTACCATTAGCGTTTGTGCTGCTTCACAAAGGGAATAGGCATGGGACAGCTCAACGACAGTCCGATCGGACTCTACTTTGAGGATTTTGCGATCGGCGAGCGCATGGTCACGCGCGGGCGCACGATCACTGAAGCCGACCTTGTACAGTTCGCCGGGCTGACCGGGGATTACAACCCCATGCACACCGACGCCCACTTTATGCGTAATTCTCCATTCGGGCAGCGCATCGCGCACGGCATGCTCACCCTGAGCTATGCCGTCGGGCAGGCATACCAGCTCGGTTTCATGGAGCGCACGGTCATCGCCTTCCGCGAACTGCAAATGAAGTTCAGCCTGCCGGTCTTCATCGGCGATACGATCCATGTCGAACTGACAGTCAAAGAGACGAAAGAAGCGCGCCGGATGGGCGGCGGCTGGATAACGCTCGACGTGAAGATCGTCAATCAGGATGGCAAGACGGTTCAGTCCGGCGAATGGGTCGTGCTGATTGCCTTCAAGCCGCAGCCCGAAGCGTAAAGCGGCGGCTTACGTCGCGTGGCGCGAGCGGCGCAGCTCCAGAATTTCATAGATCAATTTATGGAAACCCCGGCGCGTGCCGCTGCAATCGAAGCTGAGGGCGCGCGTGCGCGCCAGCTCACCCGGCAGTGACGCGCCGTCACAGATCAGCGGGATCACCGGTTTCTCGGCATTCAGGAAATAGCGATACGCCATCCGTGTGTGGGTCGAGCTTCTTGCCGCTGGCGATAGCACGACGACCGTCAGCCAGCACGCCGCCAGCGCCTGTTCAACGGCTGCACGCCAGACCTCGCTGCCCTGCACTAGATACTGATCGACCCATGGCTTCAAACCGGCATCCTGCAAGCTGATGACGAGCGATGCGACGACGCTTTCCCAGTCCTCGCGCGCATAGGCGATGAAGATGTGATCGAACAGCGTTTCCGGCTCGACGCCTGTGCCGAGCGACGAGACCGCCTTCCCGACCGGCGTGCGGCGGTTCCCCTCGAACAACGCCGCGAGCGTTTCCTCGTCGGCGAGTTCAGCACTATGCGGAAACTCGCCCGGCTGCTGCTGCCGCTTGTTCTGATGCCTGTCCTGATGAATGAACTGAAGCTGAACCATCGTCCCCAGCTTAATCACGTCGTTCGCCTCAAGCAGGTGACGTCCACGCAGGCGATCGCCGTTGACGAAAGTGCCGTTGGTCGAACGCAGGTCTTCGATCGTATAGCCGCTCGCGCTGTACGCCAGTTCGAGATGAAAGCGGCTGACCTCCGGGTCTTGAATGACGATGTTGTTCGCCAAGTCACGTCCGACCTTGACCAGCGCCCCATCAAGCTCGTACAGGTAGCCGACTGCCGGACCCGTCGTCATCATCAAACCATAGGTCGCGTCTGGGTTGACCAAGTGCGCCGCAGACTCGGCGTCGCCAGCGGACAGGGCGCGCGCTTCGGCAGGGTCGAAAATGCCGTACTCAAGCGTGATCGCGTCGCCAAGCTCGATCAGCGTGCCGGGGCTGAGCAGCCAGCTTGAGACCACGCGCTGCCCGTTGACGAACGTCCCGCTGTGAGAATGCAGGTCGTGAACTTCGTAGTCGTCGACGAGGCGCAGCAGGCGGCAGTGTTCGCGGCTGACCTCGTTGTCGTTGATGACGATCCGGTTCTTGCTGCCGCGTCCGATCGTGATCTCGTCGGCATCAAGCTCGTAAACCGCTCCCGGCGTGGGTCCGCGGCGCATGATCAAGCACAACATGGATTTACCCGTTCGACTGCGCCGCGTCGGCAGCAGCACTGTTGCTAAAGCCTTGATAGGTCGAAATTGTGCCCGTATAGCGTGGATTGGCAGAGCTGTAGGTGTAGTCTGCTGCCGCCTCGATCAAGCCCTGCGCGACCGGCGCGAGGATCAGCATCCGCAGGCGCGCGTCGAGTGCCCGCTGTGTCTCCAGCGGTGTCCGCATGAAGTGTCGACTCCAGATGAAACCGCCGTTCGGGTCGAGGACTGCCAGCAGCGGGATTGTTTCTGCCTGTATGTGAGCGATGAGCGCGCTCACGCCGAGCCGCACCGGAGTCGCGACCATTTCCAGCGACTCGGGCAGGAGGACGAACCCATGCAGGCGCATCCAGCCGGAATCCTGCGCCTGAATCACGGTGCTGATCACCACTTCGGCGCAGCTGCGCCGTTGAAACAGGGCGTCTTCGTTCTCGGCGGGCATGCGGATGTAGTACGGGTGCTCATCCATTTGAATGACTCTTGAAGCTGCGTCATCAATGATCAAATGATAGCCTAAAACGATGATGAAGCACCCATGTATTTATTCCCACTCCGTGTTATAACCGATCCCGGTTACATCAGCCCCTCTTGAGGTCTTTACCATGCCCAAAATCGCTTTCATCGGTGCGGGAAGCACTGTCTTCGCGAAGAGCCTGCTCGGCGATATCCTGAGTTTCCCGGAACTTGCCGACTCGACAATCAGCCTGTTTGACATCGACGCCGAACGCCTGCGGACGTCGGAAATCGTCGCGCGCAAAGTCGCCGACGCGCTCGGCGCGCGTCCGACCTTCGAGGTCACGACTGACCGCCGCCGCGCGCTCGACGGCGCGGATTACGCCATCTGCATGATTCAAGTTGCCGGTTACAAGCCCGGCACGGTCATCGACTTTGAGGTTCCCAAGAAGTACGGCTTGCGCCAGACGATCGCCGACACGCTCGGCATCGGCGGCATCATGCGCGGCTTGCGAACGATCCCGGTGCTGCTCGACATGTGCCGCGACATGGAACAGCTTTGCCCCGACGTGACCTTCTTGCAGTACGTCAACCCGATGGCAATGAACTGCTGGGCGATCAACCGCGCGACGAGCATCAAGACCGTCGGCTTGTGCCACAGCGTTCAGCATACGGCGTGGCAGCTTGCGGGCGACATCGGCATTCCGCTAGAGGAAATCAACTACACCTGCGCCGGCATCAACCACATGGCGTTCTACCTCAAGTTCGAGCGCGACGGCGAAGACCTGTACCCGCGCATCCGTCAGGTAATCGACGAAGGGCGCGTGCCGATTTACAACCAAGTGCGCTACGAGCTGTTCAAGCGACTCGGCTACTTCGTCACGGAGTCGAGCGAGCATCTAGCGGAATACCTGCCCTACTTCATCAAGCGCGACCGCCCTGACCTGATCGACCGCTTCAACATCCCGCTCGACGAGTACATCGCCCGCTGTGAAATTCAGATCATGGGTTGGGACACGCTGCGCGACATGCTCGAAGGCGGCGAACAAGTCGACGTGCGCCGCAGCGTCGAGTACGGCTCGCTGATCATCCACAGCATGGAAACGGGCACGCCGCGCGTGATTTACGGCAACGTCGCCAACAACGGCTTGATCGACAACCTGCCGCAGGACTGCTGCGTCGAAGTGCCGTGCCTTGTCGACAAGAACGGCGTCCAGCCGGTCAAGGTCGGCGCGCTGCCGCCGCAGCTTGCCGCGCTGATGCAGACCAACATCAACGTGCAGGCGCTGACGGTCGAAGCGGCGCTGACGTGCAAGCGCGAGCACATCTATCACGCGGCGATGCTTGACCCGCACACGTCCGCCGAACTCGACCTCGACCAGATCTGGTCGCTGGTCGACGACCTGATCGAAGCGCACGGCGACTGGCTGCCCGCGTATCAGTAGAGAACCCCTCAACCTCGTTCGACCTTCGGTCGCCCACCCCTTCTCCCACATAAATGGGGAGAAGGGAAAGAAAAGCCCTTCTCCCTGCTTGCGTGGGAGAGGGGTTGGGGGTGAGGGTTTGCCGCACCAATGTGTGAATCTGCTCAAGCCACTAACAGTGTCACCCCTCGACATCCTCGATCGCCATGCGGTACAGCGATTGAATCTCGTCCACGCCGACCACAGTGACATTCAGATCTTTGAGCAAGCCGTCGCCGACGCTGTAAATCCAGCCGTGTACTGAAAGCTCTTGACCGCGCTTCCATGCCCTCTGCACAATCGTCGTGTGGCAGACGTGATACACCTGCTCGATCACGTTGAGTTCACAGAAGCTGTCCCACCGTTTTTGCTCATCACGCATGTTTTCAAGCACCGCGCCGTGCTTTTGGTAAATGTCCTTGAGGTGGCGCAGCCAGTTGTCGATCAAGCCGTACTCGCGGTTTTGCATCGCCGCGTGCACGCCGCCGCAGCCGTAATGCCCGCAGACGATGATGTGCTTGATTTTCAGCACCTCAACCGCGTACTGAATCACCGATAGGCAGTTGAGATCCGTGTGAATGACGCAGTTGGCGATGTTGCGATGGACGAAGAC
>JAEVZT010000066.1 GCA_023392115.1 Chloroflexota bacterium | reverse complement strand
TCGGCGGGGCTAGTGATCAGCGGCTGCGGCGTTCCCGTACCGTTGGCATTGCGGATGTAAATATCGCGGTTTTGCAGGTCATTCGACGGCGCGGCGGCGTAGACGATCTGCTGACCGTCGGGAGTCCAGCGCGGCGTCGTCTCGATGTACGTGCCGAGGTCGTTCGTCACCGGAATTTTGCCGCCCGTCGCGACGTCGATGACAACAATGTCCGTCCCCGGCGTCGCGCTGGAATTGTCGGTGCGGACGGCGACCACCCGTGTCCCATCCGGCGATACCGCCGGGTACGCGTGTTGGAAGTCGTCATTCGTCAGCTGCTGAACCGGGTTCTGCCCCTGAGGCGCGTTCATGTCGAGCAGGTAGACCTGCATCGTCGTCCTGTCCTGCGGGCGACCGATGAACGTCAGCCAGCGACCGTCGGCGCTGAACATGGGCATCGTCGGATCGAGGATCGTGGTATAGGGACGCCAGCGTTCTTGAAGCCCTTCGACCTGTGTGCCGTTGGTGTTAATGGCTTCGAGCACGGTGCTGAACAGCAGCGGATCGCGGCGCGAATAGACGACGCGCTGCCCGTTCAGCAGGATCGTCGGGTGCGTGCCGAGGCGGTCGCCAATTTGCGTGTAGAGATTGCCCGAGTCAAGCTGGTAATAGCCGATTGGCAGGAAGCCTTCGTTCAGGGTGTCGCGCCCGCTCCAAACGACGAGCCGACCTGTCAGCCCTTCCGGCGGCGGCAGCATCGGCACAGACGCGGTTGGTTCGCTCCCCGAAGGGCGCGGCGTCCACGTCGGCGGCAGCGTGGCGAGGGGCGGCGTCGGCGAGGCGGGCGTAACGGTTGCCGTCTGCGTCGCGGCGATCGACACGGCAGTTTCGGACGCTGCGACGGCGACCGACGTAGCGTGTGCTGCCGTCCCCGTCCGTTCGGCGGCGAAAGCGGCGGCGGTCGCCGTTTCGGCAGCCGCGCGGTTATTGTTTCCCGTGATGACGACCAGCGCGGCGATGACGATGATCAGGATCACCAGCACGCCACCGCCGAGGATCAGCGTCAGCTGGCGGCGGGTCACGCCGGGGATGACTTCTTCTGCCTCAACCGCCTTGCGCTGCTTGGCGTTGAGCGCGTCAACCGCCTTCTGCGCCCGGTCATTCGCCGGATTGATGTGCAGCACGTTGCTCAGGCAGATGCGCTTTTCCTCGTCGGTGTCGACCACCGACGCCAGCCAGAACCAGCCCTTTTCGTTGTTCTCGTCGAGATCAACGACTTGCTCAAACAGTTCGCGGGCGGCAGCTTTATTGCCCTCGCGCGTCGCCTCGATGCCTTGCCGCAGCAGTTCGTTGATGTTGGCTTGTTCGCTCAATCCACTTACCTCTTAGCGTTCGATGGGAAAGAAGCTCAATGACTGCGGCGTGCGGTCGAGCGGCGGCAGCAGCGGGCTGACATTCCCCTGTAAATCGACGGCAAACCAGCGGAACGCGTCGTCCTCGCGGTTGCTCAAAAAGGCGATCCACTCGCCATGCGGCGACCACATCGGGGCGCGGTCTTCAGCTCCGGCGTCGTCGAACGTCAGCAGAAACGGGCGCTGCCCGTCGGCGTCCATGATGTAGACGTCGCCATCGCCGCCCCGATCGTTCAGGTAGGCGATCCGCGTTCCATCAGGCGAATAGGTCGGCGCGAAGCTGTTCCCCGCGTGATCGGTCAAGCGGGTGATCTGCGTCCCGTTCGCCGTCATCGTGTAGATTTCGGTGAAACCGGGCGACTCAACATCCGACGCGAAGATGATCAGCGCGCCGTCGGGAGAAAACTGCGGGCTTGTGTCGATGCTCTCGTTATTGGTCAACTGCCCCAAGCCGCTGCCATCGGCGTTGATGACGTAGATTTCCTCGTCGCCGTCGCTGTCGCTGGAGAAGCTGATCTGTGAACCGTCGGGTGACCAGCTTGGACGACTCATGCGCGAGCCGCGCAGTTCGGTGAGCTGGATCGCCGCCTGTGGATCGTCAAGCGGGGCGACGAACAATTCGCGCGCCGTCAGGTCGCGGACTTCACTGCTTTCCTCGCCCACGTCGCCTTCGCCGCCTTCTTCAGCTTCTTCACTCTCGCCGCTTGCTTCACCGTCACTGACCGCGCCGCCTTCGCCTTCATAAATCACTTCACGGACAAAGGCAATCTGCGCGCCCGTCGGATCAAGCGCGACGTCGAAAAACCCCTGATCGCCTGAGCGGACGCGGACTTCGCCCGTGCCGCCGGCGCTGCCGGTGAACAGACTCGGCTGTGCCGCCTGCGGATCAAAATCCGTGTAGACCACGCGGAGCGCCTGCGGCGGCAGCGGCGTCAGCGACGGAAACGGCGTCGGCGATGGCGTGCGCGACGGCGTCAGCGTGAACGTCGGCGGGAGCGGCGTGACAGCATTGGGGTCGAACGTGACGATCACCCCCGGCAGCGGCGTTTCGGTCGGCTGTCGCGTATCGGGCGTGCTGCTCTCAGTTGGGTTGAGCGCGGCGGTGAACGTACTTTGCGCCGCTTCCGGCTGCGGCTGTGGCGTTTGCGCGCCGTTGAGCGCCGCCGCAATGATCACGCCAATGACGATCACCGCGACGAATGCCGCCGCGATCAGGTAGAGGTTTGACCCGCCGGTCGCGTTCGCGTCGGCGCTCGAACGCGCGGCGGCGGCTGTTCCTGTCGATGTCGCGGCGCGCCGTCCGCTTGTCGCCGGTTCAACGCCCAGCTGGCGCAGCGCCTCGCGCGCACGGGCGTTGTTCGGGTTGATTTGCAGCGCCCGTTCAAGATACGCCCGGCGCTCGTTCAATGAGTCGACGACCGACGCCATCCACATCAGCGCGAGTTCGTTATTTCGATCGGCGATCAACACCTGCTGAAGCAGCCGCCGCGCGGCAAGTTTGTCGCCGCGCCGCGCCGCGTCGATGCCTTCGCGCAGTCGTACCTGTGTCGTTTGATCAGCCAAAGCGATCGCTCCAGAGTATGATGGTCACGTCAGACCGTCTGCGCGGCGAAGACGATGAAGAAGATCACCAGCATGAGCACGATCAGGATTCCGGCGACGACGCCGAAGACCAGCAGCGTGCGGTTGTCCTTCGCGCTGCGCTTGTACTGCATCCGGTCGAGGGCAGTGCGCGCCGCTTCGTTCTGCGGGTTGACTGCCAGCACGCGCTGAAGCCAGTGCCGCCGCTCGGCTTTGCTGTCCGCCAGCTTCGCCAGCCACATCAACGCGCGTTCGTTGCGCTTGTCCTCAGACCAGACGAGATGGAACATCTCGCGCGCGGCGACGCGGTTGCCGGCACGCGCGGCGCGGATCGCCATCTGAAGCAGTTCTTCGCGGTTGGGTGCCTGCGTCGAGCTTTCCGGAAAGTCGAAAGATGCCATGACTCCCCCACACAATCTGTACTTAACACCATAACCGCGCCAGTCGAGGGCGCGCTTGTCATCCCGTCATTTTCTATTGTAACCGAGTAAAACCGGTTCGTCCGTTAAAACGCCTGCGCGCCTACAGTCGAGATTCCCCGCCTCTGCCTACGGAAACGCCGCCCCGGTAAAAGCTCTGAAAGTTGTTGTTGCTTGTCCACAGCATGAAGGTATAGAGCTTGTAGAGCGAGTCCATGCGCCGCACGATTTCGTGCATGATGTTGTTGCCGTTCAACGCCGGGCTTTCAGGTTCGTACCACACGCCGACGCGCAGCCAATCCTGTCCGTCGGCGAACGTGCCCATCCACTCGTTGAGGACGTTCCCGCGCAGCACTTGGTAGCTAGTCAGGTGCATGTCACTCAGGGTGATGCCGCCCCAGAAACCGAAGCGGTAATCGCCGTCCATCCCCTGAAAAATGCTGTGCATGGTGCGGCGGTGGCGGTCAACCGCCAGCTTGCCGATCAAGTTGCGCTGATCCCACCACGAGGA
>JAEVZT010000065.1 GCA_023392115.1 Chloroflexota bacterium | reverse complement strand
GATCTGTCGCGCGTGAGCGGTCGAGTCGTCGGCATGGCGGCAGAACGCGGTGACGCGCTTGCGCTGTCGGTCGTTCAGCGTGCGGGGCGCTTGATTGGGCTTGGCATGGTGACCCTGCTGCACCTGTTCAACCCGGAAGTGATCGTAATCGGCGGCGGGGTGAGCAATCTGGGCGATCTGCTGTTCGATCCAATGCGCGAGGCGATTGAGAAGCACGCGCTCGACCGCAGTTACTGGCAGGACTTGAAGATTCGCCCGGCGGAACTGGGCGAGAACGTCAGCTTGATCGGCGCGGGCGCGCTGGTCGTGACTAAAGGTGGCATGGAAGACGTCGCCGCCGTCGCGCGCAAGTTGGAAGAGGAGTAGGAGAGGACTCCACCGGCGGCGGTGAGCAACCGGTGGAGCTGTAGGCTTAGCCCGCGCGTCCCCGCCGGTTGGTATCGATCCGCATAAGAAGTCTATAGGAAATTCGCGCGTTCCGCTCGCCGGTGATTGAAGCACGTTGCACCGTATGTTACAATGCTGCCTATGCTCATGTTACTGGACTTCCGCGTCCGACAGCGGGATTTTCTGCTCGAAATTTCACGAGCGATCACCGCGCAGCTCGACCTGAGCGAGGTGCTGCGACGCGTGCTTAACGCGTCGATCGTCATGCTTGGCGGACAGGGCGGTTTGATCACGCTGCGTGACGCCGGAGGCATGTATCACATCCGCGCGACAATCGGCTTGGATACGGCGGGCATTCCCGAACTTAATGAGCAGCTTCAGCAGATCTTCGCCACTGAAAACCCGGACTACGAGTCACTTGACGGCAAGCTGCGTGAAATGGCGGCGGGGCTTGATAAGAGACTGCGCCAGTCGTTCGCGCTGCCGTTGATCTTCGCCGGCGAGCCGCTCGGCTTGCTGATCGTCTTTCGATCGTATCTAGCGACGGCGACGCCCGACGACATACAAGTCTTGCAGAGCTTCGCTGATCAGGCGGCGATCGCCGTCCACAATGCGCAGCTGTACGAACGAATCGATCAGGATCGCAAGCGCCTCGCCGCGATCCTCCAGTACAGCGCCGACGGCGTGATGATCCTCGACGCGAGCGGGCGCATCCTGTCGTTCAACCGCGCGCTGGAGCGCATGACCGCGTGGAAGGCGTCTGACGCGGTCGGGCTGGACTACGAGGAGGTTTTCACGTGGAAGCGTCTGGAGAGCAAGGACATCAAGAGTGCGCTTGACGAAGGCTGGCCCTTTAAAAGCAACGGCGACATTCCAGATACGCTGTACGTCGAAGGTGATTTACTGCGACGCGACGGCTTGACGGTCAGCATTGCCATCATCTACGCGCCACTTCTGTCCGCCGACGGTCACCTGACAAACATCATCGCCAACGTCCGCGACATCACGAATTTCCGGCAGGCGCAGGAGATGCAGAACATCTTCATCTCGACGATCACGCATGAGCTGAAAACACCCGTCGCGCTGATCAAGGGTCACGCGGCGACGCTGCGCCGTGAAGACGTGACGTGGGATACGGACGTGGTGCGCGAATACTCCACCGTGATCGAAGAGGAATCGGACAGGCTGAACGTGCTGATCGAGAACCTCTTGACGACGAGCAAGATACAGGCGCAGCAGACGCTCGACTTGAACCTCGATGACGTGCGGCTTGATCATCTGTGCGCGCAGGCGGTTGAACGTTTCAGCACGCAGACGAAAAAGCACACGCTCAAGTTGAAGTTCCCGGCGCACTTTCCGGTGGTGCAGGGCGACGAACAGCGCCTGCGGCAGGTGATTGACAACCTGCTGAGCAACGCAATCAAGTATTCGCCGGACGGCGGCAAGATCGAGATCGGCGGTACGGCGGATTCCGACACCGTGACGGTATACGTGCGCGATCAGGGTGTGGGCATCGCGGAGCGCGATCAGGAGCGCATTTTCGACCGCTTCTACCGCGTCGACGGTACGCTCAGCAGCCGGACGCAGGGTACTGGACTCGGCTTGTTCCTCGCTAAATCGATCGTCGAAGCGCACGGCGGGAAGATGCGCGTTGACAGCCAGCCCGGTCAAGGCTCTACTTTCTATGTGACCCTGCCACAGGGGTAACACTTCTTCTAGTATCTGGAGATAATCCATTGGCACGACAGATGAATATTCAGTGTCCGAACTGCGGGCAGCCCTTTGCCGCGGTTGTCGAAACCGTCATCGACGCGGGGCAAGACCCGCAGGCGAAAGCTCGACTGCTTTCCGGGCAGGCGACGACGGCGCGCTGCCCCAACTGCGGCAGTCCTGCGACAGTTGCCACGCCGATCCTCTATCATGATGCGTCCAATGAGCTGCTTCTCGTCCACGTGCCGATGGAACTGAACCTGCCCAAACAGCAGCAGGAAAAGCTGGTCGGCGACCTGATGCGCGAGCTGACGAGCCGACTGCCGAAAGAGTCGATGAAAGGCTACCTCTTCCAGCCGAAGCAGGCGCTGACGATGCAGGGGATGATCGAACAAATCTTGCAGGCGGATGGCGTGACGCCGGAGATGATGGACGCGCAGCGCGAACGCGTCCGCCTGATCGAGCAGTTCATGTCGACGCCCGACGATCTGCTGCCTAGTTTGGTACAGCAGCACGATACGTCGATTGATGCACAGTTCTTGCAGACGATGACGCTGATGGCGCAGCGCATGGTGCAGGAAGGGCGGGTCGATGTCGCCGAACAGGTGCTGGCGACGCAGCAGATGGTCGCGGAAAACTCGACATTCGGGAAACAGGTGCTCGAACAGAGCCGCGTGCAGGAAGAAATCATCCGGGAAGTGGCGGAAGAACTCGAAGGCATGGGGCAGACCGCCGATCGTGACACGTTCCTCAATC
>JAEVZT010000015.1 GCA_023392115.1 Chloroflexota bacterium | reverse complement strand
GCGTTGACGACGATCAGGTAGCGATCCTCGCCCGTGCGGTAAATCATCAGGTCGTCGATCGGCACGCCGTCGGTGTCGAGGAAGTAGGTGTAGTGCGACTCGCCAACCGCCAGCCCGTACACGTCGTTCGTCGTCACGGCGTCGAGGAATGCCGCCGCGCCTTCGCCCTGTGCCTCAAAGACGCCCATGTGCGTCACGTCGAACACCCCCGCGCCCGCCCGCACCGCCGCGTGTTCCAGCTTGACCGAGCTGTACCACAGGGGCATTTCGTAACCGGCGAACGGCGCCATCTTCGCGCCCATCTCAAGGTGTGTCGCGTGGATTGGCGTCTTGAGGTCGCCGCCTTCAGGTTCGGGTTTGTCCCATACGAAAGCCGGCAGCGGTTGTTCGCGCGTTCCGCCGAACTGCTCGCCGTTGATTCCGACATAGTAGGCTTTCGGCACGTAGACGTCGGCAGGTTCAACCTTGACCCGCGCGCGATCCGTCCGCCCGTACGATGTTACGTCGACAGGACCCGGCACTTTGGCATATGGATCGGTCTTGTCGAACAGGACAAAGCCGTCCGACAGCGAGCGCAGCCACGCC
Organism: Chloroflexota bacterium; assembly: GCA_023392115.1. GTDB lineage: Bacteria > Chloroflexota > Anaerolineae > Aggregatilineales > Phototrophicaceae > Flexifilum. The sequence goes on along the minus strand of JAEVZT010000015.1, from coordinate 2,132 downwards.
GCCACGCGCGCGCCGTTGCTCTCGACGTGGAGCAGATATAACCCCTCGTCGGTTAGTTCGAGGACGCCGCGCGCCATGATCGAGCCATCGGCTTCGAGCACCAGCGTCGGCTGCTGGTCGCCGGGCTTAAGCGCCAGCACGTCGCTCGTGAGCGCGGCGTCGAGGAAGCGCGCTGGATCGGCATGCCCAATGTCGCGAATCGCGAGCGTCGTCCAGCCTTCGCCCGCACCGTTCGTTTCGAGATAGAAAAAGTGCGGGTAAGCTTCTTCGCCCGCGTCGGTGTCAATGCCGACGCTCGACGCCAGATCTCGCACCGCCAGCTTGATCCGCTGGAGCGTGTCAAAATCGACCTTCGCGCGCGGCTCGGGACGCTTCTTGCCCATGTAGCTGAAGGGCACGCACGCTTGGAGCAGATCGGCGATCAGATCGCCGAGTTGATCGATTTCCGCCTCGCCGAAGCCGCGCTGCGTGATCCACGGTGTGCCGATGCGGATGCCGGACGCGCGGAACGCGCTTGGATCGCCGGGGATGGTGTTGCGGTTGCAGACGATCCCCGCCAAATCGAGGATGCGCGCCGCCATGTCGCCGCTGAGGGGCGTCCCGTCCGCGCCGACGACGCTCTTGCAGTCCACCAGCAGCATGTGCGACTCCGTGCCGCCGTAGGGGATGCGCAAGCCGCGATCGGCGAGCTGCTGTGCCAGCCGCGCCGCGTTGGCGACCGTCTGCCGCTGAAGCTCGCGGAACTGTTCGGAAAAGGCGAGGCGCAGCGACACCGCCAGCGCCGCCATCGTGTTGACGTGGGGACCGCCCTGCTCGCCGGGGAAGACGCCGCGATCGACCTTGCTGGCAACGTCGCTCCGGTGGCTGATGATGACCGCGCCGCGCGGACCCGCCAGCGTCTTGTGCGTCGTGAAGCTGACCACGTCGGCAATGCCAACCGGGCTCGGGAAAACCCCGCCGATCACCAAGCCGGCGACGTGGGCGATGTCCGCCATCAGATACGCGCCAACCTCGTCGGCAATGGCGCGGAACTTGTACCAATCGGGCGGGAAGGGATAGCTCGTGTAGCCGGCGATGATGATCTTCGGGCGGTGCTCGCGCGCCAGTTCAAGAATCGCGTCGTAGTCGAGCCGTTCGGTCTGCGGATCAACGCCGTAGCTGACGGCGTTGTACTGCTTGCCGCTGCGCGCGACGGGACTGCCGTGCGTCAGGTGACCGCCTTGCAGCAGGTTCAGCCCCATGATCGTGTCGCCAACGTTGATCAATCCGCTGAAGATCGCGCTGTTCGCCGGCGCGCCCGACAGCGGCTGCACGTTGACGTACAGCTTCTCCGCGGGATAGTCCGTCGTAGCGAACAGCTCCGCCGCCCGCCGCCGCGCCAGCGCTTCGACAATATCGGCGTATTCAGTGCCCTTGTAATAACGCTGATCGGCGAGCCGCCGGTATTCCGGCAGCCGCGCGTTGTAATCGAGAATTTCCGCCTGCGTCATCGTCCGCGTTTCGTCCAGCGGATAACCTTCGGCGTACAGGTTATGAAACGGTGAGGACAGCGCTTCGCGGACGGCTTGCGGGACGGTGCTCTCTGAAGGAATGAGGATCAGGTAGCGTTCCTGACGCGCGGTTTCGTGGCGGATCAACTCTGCGACATCGGGATCAAGCTCGGCGATGTCGCCCCGAAATAGAAAATCCTTGTGTGTCGGCATTGAATGTTTCCTACTCTGCAACAAGATAAGTCTATTGTAACGCACCCCTATCGGGCACGCCTTAGCCCGGCTGGTTCTCGGCTGCGTGAACGGCTGCCCCGACGATCCCCGCCTCGTTGAGAAGCTGCGCCGGGACGACGTGCGCCCGCGACGACAGATACGGGATGAACTTGGCGTAGCTCTTGCTCGCGCCGCCGCCAATGATGATCAAGTCGGGCCAGAACAGGCTCTCCATGTACTCAAGGTACTCGTTGAAGCGTTTCGCCCACTGCTTCCACGACAAGCCTTTGACCATCCGCGCCCGGTCGGAGACGCGCAGTTCGGCATCTTTGCCGCGCACGATCAGGTGTCCGAGTTCCATATTCGGCACGAGCTGTCCGTTGACGAACAGCGTCGTCCCTATCCCCGTGCCAATGGTCAGCATCAGGA
>JAEVZT010000607.1 GCA_023392115.1 Chloroflexota bacterium | reverse complement strand
GGGATAAACGGTTCATTTTCATTTGTCTGGATCGGGTTTGGCGTTTGCTGCGTCATGTTACGACCTCCAGCGGCGCGTCTCGACGATGCGCGTCGTGATGAACAGCGCGCCGACGATCAGAAAAATGAAGTACAAAATGTCTTCGAGGCGAATAATACCGCGTGCCATCGTCGCGTCGTAATGGGCTTGAAGCCCCAGCTCGCGGACGAAGTCGGCGATCCAAGCCGTGCTCGGCTGGGTGGTGACCCATGCCGCCGCGAACTCGGCGAGGTAGAGGACGAGGACGGTCGCCGCGCCGAGGAACGCCGCCACGATCTGATCTTCGGTCACCGCCGACCAGATCATCGTCACCGCCAGCACCGCGCCGCCGTAGAGCCACGCGCCGAGGTATTCGCCGAACGCCGCGCCGTGATCGGGCGTGCCAATGAAGGTCAGGATGACGTGGTAGACCAGCGTCAGCAGCAGCAAAACGGTGTAATACGCCCACGCCGCCAGAAACTTGCCGATGATAAACTGGCTCTCGTTCATCGGCAGCGTCATCAGCACTTCGAGCGTCCCCTCGCGCGACTCTTCCGCCAGCAAGCGCATCGTCAGCAGCGGCGCGATCAGGAACAGCAGGAAGGTGAAGGTTGGCGTCACGCGCAGGAAATCCGCCGGAATCTGCCCGTTCGCCTGCGCGATGTAGCTGTTGAACAGGAAGCTGAGGAAGAACAGCACGGCGAAGGCGATCGCGTAGGCGACCGGCGAGCGGAAGTACAGCCCAAGCTCGCGCTTGAAGACCGCCCAGAATGGCACGCTCGCGCCGATCTCAACCTCGTCCCCGCGCTCGGTCGTCACATTTGGTACATCGGTCATGATACGACTTCCTCGCTTTCAGCTTCCACCTCAGGCTGCGCCGTCTGCGCCTGACTGCGGGTGAGTTCGATGAAGATTTCCTCAAGGTGCATGGCGAGCGGGCGGAGTTCCATCAGATTCATACCGCGCTCGACCAGCGCCCGCGCGATCGCCGGTCGCGGATCGACCGTTGCCTGACTCGGCGTGACGACGATGCCGTCGACGTCGATCGCCGCGCTGCTGACGTTCGGCAGCGCCTGAATGACCGGCAGCGCGGTTTCTGGGGCGGCGTCGACGCGCACGAGGACGCGCCCGCCGCGTTCAAGTTCGGTGCGTAACTGCGCCGGCGACCCCTGCGCCACGATCTGCCCCTGATTGATGATGACGAGGCTGTCGCAGATCTGCTCGGCTTCCGACAGGATGTGCGTGCTGAACAGCACCGTATGATCGCGCCCCAGTTCGACGACGACTTGGCGCAGTTCAAGCACCTGTAACGGGTCAAGCCCGATCGTCGGCTCGTCGAGGATCAGCACCGGCGGGTTGTGCAGCAGCGCCTGCGCCAAGCCGACACGCTGCCTCATACCCTTCGACAGCGTGCGAATCCGGCTGTTGGCGCGGTGGCTCAAACCGACCCGCTCAAGCACTTCATCGGCGCGCCGCCCGACGTTCTTGACGCCGCGAATCTCGCCGATGTATTTCAGGTAGCCGCGCGCCGTCATGTCGCGGTACAGCGGCACGTTTTCCGGCAGGTAGCCGACGCGCTTTCGGGCTTCGAGGCTCTGGTCGAACACGTCGTAGCCCGCGACCAACGCCTTACCGGATGTCGGCGGCATGAAGCCGGTCAGGATACGCATGGTCGTCGTCTTGCCCGCCCCGTTCGGACCGAGGAAGCCCGTGACCTGTCCGGGGCGCGCCGTGAAGGAAATGCCCTTGACGGCGGCGACCTCGCCATAGTACTTGGTCAGATTATCGACTTCGATCATTGCAGCATCTCCATCCGGCGCAGCCGGATAAGCTTCAGGTATGATGAACGAATACAGATGTGCAAACGTGCCGAATTATAACGCCTTGCGTTCAGACGTGTGTAAACTGTCTGTAAATTGCTGAGGGATCTCTAAGACTGAGTACCGAGTGCCGAGTACTGAGTACTGAGAAAAGAAGTACTGAGTGCCGAGTACTGATTACTGAGGAAAAGCCGCTGCTTCTGTTTTGACTCAGCACTCAGTACGCAGCACTCAGTACTATATAATGGCTCTTACCTTGCCAAGTCAGGATACAAGCGCGTGAAGTTCGATTTCGACTACCGTTCTTCCGATTCGTCTCTTGTGGATTTCGTCTGGCACACGCGGAGTGTGGGCGGCGGCTCGTTTATCTCGGCTGCGTCGAGCAATATCGAGATGGTTTTCACCAGACAACGAGACGGGATGCACGTCACGGTGCGCGGACCGGAAACCAAAGCCTCGCCCGCTCCGGTTCCCGAAGACGCCGAATTTCTCGGCATCACCTTCAAGCTCGGGACGTTTATGCCCACCCTGCCGACGAGCGAACTCATCGACGGCGGCATCCATTTGCCGCACGCCTCAAGCCAGTCCTTCTGGTTGCATGGATCGGCGTGGCAGTTCCCGGACTTTGAGAACGTCGACACCTTCGTCAACCGGCTTGTCCGTCAGGGGCTGCTAGCGCGCGAACCGGTCGTCGAGGCGGTCTTGCAGGGGCAGTTGACCGACCTGTCGGCGCGCTCGGTGCAGCGGCGCTTCGTTCGCGTTACCGGGCTGACTCACGGGACGTTGTACCAGATCGAACGGGCGCGGCGCGCGATGCTGCTGCTGCAAAAAGGCGTCCCGATCCTCGACACGGTTGAGCAGGTCGGCTATTACGACCAGCCGCACCTGACTCGATCGCTCAAACACTTCATCGGTCAAACGCCGGCACAGCTACTTGATAATAGTAGAAACGAATAAGTGTCGTTCCTGTGCAATACCCCGTCTGCGGCTTGGGATATAGTAGGTGTAATGACCGATGCTTGAACCGCAAAAGGATGCTCTACGATGAGAAAGCTTGTCGTCACCGAATTCCTGTCCCTCGACGGCGTGATGGAAAACCCGGCGTGGACGTTCAAGTACTGGAACGACGAGATCGCCAACTTCAAAGGCGAGGAAACGTCCGCTAGTGACGCCCTGCTGCTGGGACGCGTCACCTACGAAGGCTTTGCCGCCGTGTGGCCCAACAGCAAGGATCAAGGCGCGGACTACTTCAACAACGTGCGTAAGTACGTCGTGTCGACGACGCTGCAGCAGGCGGACTGGAACAACTCGCGGATTATCAACGGCGATGTTGTCGAAGAAATCAGGAAGCTTAAGCAGCAAGAGGGGACTAACATCACGGTACACGGCAGCGGCGTGCTCGTCCAGACGCTGATCAAGCACGACCTCGTCGATCGCATCCGGCTGCTGGTCTATCCGGTGGTGCTGGGGAAGGGTCAGCGCCTGTTCGCAGAGGGCACGACCGCGACGCTCAAGCTGGTCGAAGCGCGCCCCTTCAGCGGCGGCGTCACCGCGCTGATTTACGAACCGGAGAGGAAGTAAGTAAAGTGCTGAGTACTGAGTGCTGAGTGTTGAGAAAAGAAGTACTGAGTGCCAAGTACTGAGTGCTGAGTTATAGATAGGAAGTGTTTTTCTTCAGTACTCAGTACTCAGTACTCGGTACTATATGCTTACAAGCATAATGCCGACGAAAATCAGGCTCACGCCGAGCCACTGGAGCGGGCGCAGGCGCTCGCGCAGGATGACCCACGCCAGCAGCACCGTCACCGCCGTGTTGAGCGACCCGAGCACCGTCACAATCGAAACCTGATCGGTCGTCACGCCAATCGCGCTGCTGATGAACGCGACCGTATCGAGCGTGCCGATCAGCGGCAGAATCCAGCGCAGTCGACCTTGCGGCAGCGGCAGCGATTGACGCATGACGCGCGCGCCGACGAGCAGCGTGATCAGCGTGGTCAAGCGGATCAGCACGACGGGCAGGACGCCGCCCATGACCGGCGCGACGTGGAAGCCGAGCATCCAGAAGATCGCGCCGTAGCCGACCGCCGCGGCGATCGCCCAGCCGATCCCGCGCATAGCGAGTCCGGCGCGTTTCGTGCCGCCGGCGGTTGTCGCCGTCATGATCACCCCGCCGATGGCGATCAGAATGCCGATCAGCGGCAGCGTGCCGATCGTCTCGCCGCTCAGGAACGCCATCGCCGTCGTGATCGCGCCGTAGGTCGCCGAAATCGGCGAAACGATCGGGATCAAGCCGACGGCGTAGGCGCGGTACAGGCAGAGCGCGCTAACGGTGTTGGTCAGCGCCAGCACCAGCGCCGCCACCCAGACCGAAGGCGGGATCGACGGCAGGCGCGCGAATTCGCCGGTGGCGAATGCGTAGAGGGTCGAGAGGAACAAGCCAGAAAATTGGACGTAGAACAGCGTGCGAAAAGCGCCGATGCGCCGTGACGAGTCGCCCGCAAGGTACTCCCCCGCGCCCCAGCAGAGCGCGGCGGTCAAGCCGAGCAGTATACCCATGATCCTGTGATGTTTGTGTTACGCGGGCGTCAAACCGTCCGTGAAGAAGGGGACGGCAGCACTTCGAGCCGCCCGGAGCCGGTAAGTCAAAGTTGTGTCAATGCTAGGGCAAGCATAGCAAGGCGATCACGGCTTCGGCAAGGGAAAGATGAGCGTCGTCAGCGGAACTCAGGACGAACATCACGGGGCGATCGCGCCGAGCAGCGCGCGATACGCCAGCAGCGCCGCCATGCCGAGGACGATCGTCAGCAGCAGGTTTTTTGTCCGCCATGCCACCAGCGCCGAGATGATCGCGGCGACGAGGTAGCTGTTGGTCGGCGACAGTTCGACACGCGCGCCGTCCGGCATCAGCACCGACGGCACGATGATCGCCGCCAGCACCGACGGCGGGACGTAGCGCAGCGCCCGGAAGACGTTGTCGGGCAGCGGAATTTTGCCGACCAGCACCATCACGGGATAGCGGACGGCGAACGTCACCAGCGCCATCCCGACGATCAAGAGAAATTCGTTCATTCGGAAAGCCTCAATCAACAATTCCCCTCACCCCGTGCGACCTTCGGTCGCCCTGCCCCTCTCCCACGCAAGCGGGTAGAGGGGCTTTACTCCCCCTTCTCCCCGTTTACGTGGGAGAAGGGGGCGGGGGGTTGAGGGGGGAATTCGTCATAACTGTAAAACACTGCTACCGTCGTTCCGCCACGACACCGGCGACCACGCCCGCCAGCGCTGCGAGGATCAAGCCGAGCTTGTGCGGCAGCGGGTTGGCGATGACGGCGGTCAGGCTGGCGACGATCACCGCCGCCAAGACCGGACGCCCCTTGAGCATTGGCACGAGCATGCCGATGAAGGTGACGATCATGGCGAAGTCGAGCCCCAGACTCGCCAGCTGCTCCTGATCGATCGCGCTGACGGCGAGGATGCCGATCCACGTACACAACTGCCAGTTGACGTACATCGACAGCGCCGAGCCGAAATAGTACCAGTGCTTGTGCGGGCTGTCGTCGCGTTGGTTGTAGCGGCTGACGGCGACGACAAATGTCTCGTCGGTCAGCCAGAAGCCGAGCGGCAGCAGCCAGCGGTGCGGCAGGTGCTTCACATGCGGCGCGAGCGTCGCCGAATAGAGCGCGTGGCGCAGGTTGACGACGAAGGTCGTCAGGATGATGACGAACGGGTTCGCGCTTCCCGCGATCAACCCCGTAGCGATGAACTGCGACGATCCGGCGAAGACCAGCGCCGACATTGCCACTGCCCCGGCGGGAGAGATGCCGCTCGTGATCGCCAGCGCGCCGAAGATAATCCCGAACGGGATCGCGCCGACGATCAGCGGGATCGTCGCCTTCGCCCCGGCGATGAATTCCGACCGCCGGGTGGTTTCGCCTGTGAACTCCAGATCTTGCTCCCGATCATGCCGGTGGTTGTCCGTAGAGGAACGCGCCGGGGAAATCATCAGCCACTTCCTTCTTCTTGCCACTCCATGACTCAATGTCAATTCGATAAACCGCTGTGCGCTTGAGTTCTTCGGGCATGATCGGGCGGTAGTCTCGTCCCGGCTCAAGATGCGGGAAGTACTTGTCGAGCAGCATCTGCAAGCCGCGTTCGGCTTCCTCGCCTTCGACGATCGACGCGCGCCCGAAGGCGGCGACGCCGGCGTATTCTACACTGAATTCGAGCGCTTCGTCGGCGGGGAGCAGGCGTCCCATTTCGCTGACGCTGAAGCAGACGCGCTCGCCGCCGTCGACGTTCGCCTGCGTCCGCCCGACGCGCGCCGTGTGCATGTAGATGATGTGCTGCGCCTCGTCATAAACAAACAGGTTGCTGTTGATGAACGGCTGACCGTCGCTGACCGTCGCCAATACGCCGATCGGCGCGCGCCGGAGCAGGTCGACAATCCACGCCTCGTCGTAGACAGCACGGTCTGACCGCCGCACCTCAGCGTGTGGGCGGGCTGCGTAATCTCTGGACATCCTTTTGCCCCTTTTTGTGTTATAACCATCTAGAGTACTGAAAACTGAAGACTTGAGAACAAGCCAATAAGACCGCGTGGTGAGAGTTGTCACAGACGCCTCGTACAAGGCGCATGGGATTGCTATTTATCACAAAAATGGGTAAAATTACGGTTGATGATACGAACAACCTCAGACTCCTTCCCACACACGTTCCTCAACTGGCGTACAGCACGCGGGTTCCGTCCAGTCAGGCGTAATGAGCGCCCAATGGGAGATCATTCTGATGCCTAACTACGAACACGACATACGCGCAGCCAAGTTGGTCGACATCCCGCTGATCCAGCGGCTGGTTGAAAAAGGAACGATTCTCGACAGCGAAATCGCCTGCACGCGCGACGTCGTTGGTCCGCAAAGCGTTCTGCTGTCGAGTATTTTGCCGCAGCGAAGCGTGATTACGCTCGTGGGACGCGTGGGTCGGGAGCGTATAACAGGACAAATTCGCGTTAAGGTGGATGAGCACTTAGCGCAAATCGTGTATCTTGCGCCGCTGCTCGAAAACGGGCAGGATGATACCGCGTGGCTGCACATGATCGATGCGATGGCGGTCGAGGCAGGTAAGCGCGGGGCGCACATCTTGACCGGCGAGGTCGACGAGGACAGCCGTCTGTTCGTCACGATGCGGACGGCAGGATTTGCGGTCTACGCGCGGCAGGAAATCTGGCGCAGACCGGCGGGCATGGGCATTCCCGCGCACATTACGCCGGCGGAAGTGATGCCGGAAGCCGACGGAGACGAGCTGGACATTCAACTGCTCTACTGCAACATTGTCCCGCGGTTGGTGCAGGCGGTCGCCGTGCCGTCGAGCGAGAGCGCCGGGCTGGTTTACCGGCAGGACGGGCGCATTCAGGGGTACATCGCCGTGTCCGAAGGAAAATTCGGCACATACGTCATGCCCTATTTGCACCCCGACATCCTGTACACCGATGCGGCGGCGATCCTCGCCGGGGCGCGGGGGCGGGGGGGGGGGGGCGGGGGG
>JAEVZT010000596.1 GCA_023392115.1 Chloroflexota bacterium | reverse complement strand
CCACCAATGCTGCCCTGCATAGAGCCGTTGATCAAACCAGATACTGTGAATGTCCAGCGTTTCCGCGATTTGCACGCAGTAGGGTTTATCAACTCTGGCATAGCTAATAAAAAGTCGCATCTTTCTGTGCCCTATCCGCCCACTATACGAGCTGACCTAGACGCCACCGCTCGACTGCTCGCACACCCCTCTTGTCGCCGATCGCCACCAGCGCCTCGGCGACCACGTCACAGATGCGCCGCGTTTCCCATGTTGGTACGTACGAATCGTGCAGCGTGGCGATCAGCGCCTCAACCGCACTCGGATCGCCCATTCGCCCAAGCATTTCGGCTGCTGTCCATCGCACCTGCGGGTCAGCATCTTGAAGCTTGTCGGTCAGGTAGACCGTCACCGATGGGTCACCGATTGCGCCAAGCGCGTACGCCGCCGAACGACGCACAAACGGTTCTTCGTCGTTCAGCTTGCGCACCAACGCCGGAACCGCCGCCATTTCGCGCAGTCGTCCGAGGACTTCTGCCGCCGTTTCGCGCACCATCGGGTGCTCATCATCGAGCGAGCCGACCAGCACTGACGTGACCGCCGGGTCGCCAATTTCGAGCAGCGCGCGAATAACCGCCGTTCGCACCGTCCAACTATCGTCCTGTAACATTTCAAGAAGGTGCGGGCTTGTCGACGGGTCTTTGATCCACGCCAGCGCTTCGACGACTGCCCAGCGCACCATATGATCGGCATCGCCCAGTCCGGCGACGAGCCGCTTAATCACGAAAGAGTCGGCAGCCCCGCGCAGCGTTTTCGCGTGGTCGCGCAGCACCTGCGCCGCTTCGCGCCGGACATGCCAGTCTGGATCATGCAGGTCGGTCAGGAGTTCATTCAGTTCCGCCCACTGAGCCGTTCCTTCCTGACCCAATTCTTGCTGCGAGTCAAATTCATCGAAAGGCAGCAGTTCGTCAGCCTCAAAGTTAAGGGCTTCAGATTCCTGTGTTTCCTCCGGCTGCGGCTTCGGCGGCGTGAACGTCAGATCGTCGCGCTGCGACGGCGGATCAAGCCGTGACAGTTTCATCTGCGCGGCGTGGATGCGCTCGAGCGCCTCGCCGGCAAGGTCGCAAATCCGTTTCTTTTCCCAGTGTGGGCGCTCGCCATCCGACAGCAAATCGTCGAGGTAGGGCGTCGCGCTGGAGTCGCCAATACGTCCGATCGCCTCAACCGCTAAGCCGCGCACATCGGCGCTCTCGTCGCTCAACTTGGCGAGCAGACCGGCTAGCGCCATCGTGCCGATTTCGGCAAGGGCGTCAGCTGCCGCGTCGGATACAAGGTACTCGGGATCATGCAGCGCGCCCAGCAAGGCATCGACAACCACGTCGTCGCGGTAGCGGGCGAGTCCTTTGACAACGGCGAAGCGCACGTGCGTGTCCTCGTCGCAAAGCATCTCAATCAGAATCGGAACTGCTTTTGCATCGTCGGTCTGACCGAGCGCTTCAACCGCCGCGCGTCGCACTTCCCAGTTCTCGTCGTGCAGCCCACCCGGCACATCGACAATGACTTGCGGCGTGCGCGGCACACGCGCTTGCGGAGACTGTTGCGCTTTTGGATTGCGGAATCCCTCAACAGCGGCGCGCGCTTCGGGCGTGTCGATCTGCAGCAGCCCTTCGACAGCCAGATCGCACACACGCTTATCGTCCCACTTCGGCTTCCCTGTATCCGACAGGCATTCAGTCAGGCGGGGAACTGCGCCCGGTCCGCCGACGCGTCCCAGCGCCTCGACGACCGCCGCGCGGACCTCGACGTTGCGGTCATAGGACACTTGCATCAGCAGCGGCAGAATCCGTTCATCGCCGACCTGTGCCAGCGCCCGCGCGCTCGCCTGCCGAATCTCGCCATCCGGGTCGTTCAAACCTTCGCTCAGGCAGTCGACGGATGCGCCGCCAAACGACACCAGTGCGTCGACAACCGCCTTCCGCACGCGCCAGTCTGAGTCGCGCAGCGTCGCACACAGTGGCGACACGGCGTGTTCGTCGCCGATCGTCTGCAGAGACACAACCGACTCACGACGCACGAGGTATTCAGCATCACGCAGCGCATCGACAAGACCGGGCACAGCTGCCTTGTCGCCGAGGATGCCGAGCGCCCACGCCGCGCCGCGCCGCTGTTCCCAGTTCTCGTCGTCGAGCAGGTTGAGCAGCAGGGGCACGGCTTCCACGCCGACTTCGCGCAGCGCTTGTGCCGCGTGGTCGCCGGGAGTCCAGTCCCAGTCGCTGAGGCGTTCAAACATGGCAGTCGGCAGCAGCCCCGTCCCTTCTTTGAGGGTTTGCGCCGCCGTGACACGCCGCTTCCACGACGCGCCGCGCATGATTTCCAGCAGCACGTCGATGGCGATTTTGCGGTGGATGGCGTTCAGAACCTTCGCTGCCGCGACACGTCCGTCGTTGTCGACGTCGAGCGCGAATCGTGACAGGGTATTAACCATTTGATCGTATAGCGTGTCGGAGACGAGTACGCCGCTGGCGATACAAGCTCCGGCGAGGTACGGGTCAATCTCAGCGATCGACCGGATCAGCGCGGCGGGGCTGGAGAGGATGCCGCTCAAGAAGATGACGATCGGATCCCATCGGCTCGAGATGCGGCTGGCCCACTCGGCGCCACGTGCCGAAAGCAGCCGCACCGTCAGTTCGGCGGGCGGCATCGCCGTCGCGGCGAAGAATTCCTGTGTGTTGCGGTCTCGGAAGCGCACCCGATCGCCGTACTGCTCCAGCAGTTCGCCGTGAATCGCCGCATCGAAGAAACGTTCCTCGCCGAGCACGTTGAGCGCTTCATCGCGCGTGATGAGCGCCGGACGGTTGGCGTCGATCATGACCAGCGCCAGACGACCGAGCGCGTTTTCGATTTCCTTGTACGGAATCCACGCCGGCATCTGCGACAGCCGCTTCCACAGCCAGTAGGTCATGAACATGCGCTTGAAGAGCGTGCCGTTGTTGAGCGGCAGTTCGCTGACCGGCGACCCTTTATGCAGGAAAACCAACCCGGAGAGCATCGCCGGGTTGCGCGCCAGCGCGTACAGGTGATACGCTCGCGCTTGGTCTTCCGCCTTGCGTGGAAAAATCTGGTCGAGCAGCGACGGTGCTGTCGCGTCGTCAAGGCACGCCTCGACGAAATTACGGATTCCCACCTCATCCATGT
>JAEVZT010000547.1 GCA_023392115.1 Chloroflexota bacterium | reverse complement strand
TCGTGTTGCGCGCGCGCTCACGGATGATACGCGCCTGCTCGTCGGTCAGCTTGCCAGCTTTGTTCAAGACCGAGACGAGGTTGCCGTCTTGTCCGCCGAGCACCGCCGAGATCAGCTTGCCGACCTTGAACGACACGCGCGCCCGTTCCTTGCCGGGCATCATCTTGTCGTTGCCGACGGCGTCTTTCTCGCCCGTGCGAATGCCCTCGAAGATCGTCAGCGTGCCCGTTTTGCCAGCCAGATTGATGAGGTTTAGCAGTTGGGTTGTACTAAAATCTCGAAGATTGCCTTGCAGTGGCATAGAATGCCCCTTACACCTGACCGATCACAGAACCGCTCGCAAGCTCATCGCCGACCTCGGGAACTCGTACCCATTGTAATATAAGACTTCGGGTAAGAACAATTGAGCCTGTTCGCTATAATCAATTGCAAATGAAGTGATGTTAGGAGCTCCATGCTGCGCAAAATTCTGCTGATCGGGCTGCTGCTAACCGGCTGCACGATCATGACCGCCGGCGTCAGCACGCCGACGCCAACGCCTACCCCCGCTCCGGCAGACTGGATTGGCGTTAACGGCTTTCCGCCCGGCGTCAATCCGCTCACCGGCGAGCCGGTCGCCGACCCGGCGGCGCTCGACCGCCGCCCGATGGTTGTCAAAATCTCGAACGCGCCGCCGCTCGTCCGACCGCAGGCGGGGATCGGCGCGGCGGATGTGGTCTTTGAACACTATGCCGAAGGCGGATTGACGCGCTTCTCGGCGGTCTTCTACGGCGAAGCGCCGAACCGCGTCGGCTCGATCCGCTCCGCACGGCTGATCGACTACGAGCTTGTGCCGATGTTCGACGCGCTGCTCGCCTTTTCGGGCGCGAGCGACGGCGTTAAGAATTATCTCGTCAACTCGGAGTTCTACGAGCGGACGTATGAGGGCATCGCCTACGGCTTGCCGTACTACTGGCGCGACGAGAGTATCGACGTGCCGCACAACCTGTTCGTCAACCCGAACGCGCTCTGGACGTTGGCAGAACAAGAGGGCTTGAACGCGCGTCCTGACTTGCCGGGAATGGTCTTCAGCCCGACGCCGCCATCCGCGAGCGCGGGGAGCGCGTCACAGGTCGAACTGCGCTACCGGGCGACGCGGGCGACGTGGAATTATGATCCGGCGATTGGCATGTACCGCCGCTCAAGCGACGGTTTGGGACACTACGACGCCAACACAATGGAGCAGGTCACGGCATCAAACGTCGTCATCCTGTTTGCCAGCCACCGCCAGACGGACATCGTCGAGAGCGTGTGGCAGGGCAGCATCACGTACAGCACCGAGATCGAGCTGTGGTTTGAGGGTGACGCGATCCTGCTACGCGATGGGCAGCGCTATGCCGCCCGCTGGCAGCGCCCGACGCGCGAGGCGATGATCAGCCTGTATGCGCCCGATGGCGATCCACTGCCGCTCAAACCGGGCAAGACGTGGTTTCAGGTCTTCCCGCTGCCGGAACAGCAAGACCCGGCTGAAGAAACGATCACGATTATCGAATAGCAGCGAGGGGTTATGTCGCAGCGCATACTCGACATGGGGATTAAGGCAATTCACGCGGGCAGCCGGGCGGAAGGCGCGCGCCTGATCCGCATCGCCCTCAAGCGCAGCGAGCTGACGCCGCCGGCACGCGCTCACGCTTACCTGTGGCTGGCGGAGACGCTTGACGATCCGCAGGCGAAGCGCGCCTGTTACATGCAGGCGGTCGCGCTCGACCCGGCGAACGTTGACGCGCAGCAGCGCCTCGCCGCGCTGGCGCAGACGCCGTCCACGCCGGCGGTTTCACCCCCGCCGATGCCTACTGCATCTGGCGCGACAGCGCCCATGCCTGCCCAACCACCAGTGTCACAGCCCGCCCAGCCGCAGGCGATCAATATTGCCGATTACATCGTTCATGTCACCGGTGGGATGAACGGCGTTGGGACTGGCTTTTTCGTGACGCAGGACGGGCTGCTGGCGACGACGCGCCATGTCGTCGGCGGGCTGGAACGCGTCACCGTCGAGCTGCCGGTCGGCAGCCAGCTTACGGCGGCAGTCGTCCGCAGCTACCCTGAACTCGATCTGGCGATCCTGCACGTCGAGCACCGGCTTGGCGGCGTGCTGCCGGTGACGACGATGCAAACCGTCCCCGACGAGCAGCCGTTGTTCATCATCACCTACAACGGCGAGGTGATCCCGCTCGAGCAGCGCCCGACGCGACGCGCCATGCCGGACTACTGGATTCCGACCAGTTTGACGCGCATCCCCGATGCGGGCGGCAGCCCAATTTTCGATGACCGCAATTACCTTGTTGGCATGATAACGCGCAACACCAGTCGGGCGTCAAATCACGCTTTTGGCGTTCACATCGCGGCGATCCGGCGCTGCGTTGCCGAATTCGTGCAGGCGATCCGCGCCGAGCGCCGCGTCTACTGCCCCCATTGTGGGGGGATCAGCCGGGCGGTCGCCGCCGGGTATTTCTACTGCGAATTCTGCGGCGGCGTAACGCCAAACGCGCAGGCGATCGCGCGGACGCACGTTCCGCAGTCGGACATCTTCTACGACGGCGCCGATACGCTCTGCGTTCGCTGCGGCGCGCTTGTCGAGCTATATCAGGGGCGCTGTTTGCGCTGCGGTCATCCACAGGGGGAAGGGTAGCTGTAAACTGTAAACTGTTCACTGTGAACTGGGAGCGTAGCGATGTTCGGATTTGGGGGCAGGGGGAAGACTACAGCGCCGAGTCTTGAAGCGTCAGCCATGACGATCGAACAAATCTTGGCGCAAATACAGCTCGATCCGCAGCAGGCGCGGATGCCGACGCAGGACGGTTACGGCTGGACGTTCAGGCGCGGGTCGGCGCTGATCGAAATCTACCTGTCGGAGCAGGAAAACACGGGCTATTTGCAGGTCTTGTCGCCGATGATGCACCTGCCGTCGAGCGGGCTGCTGCCGATCTACCGCCACCTGCTTGAACTGAATTTGCAGCTCACCAACGTGTCGGTCGGCGTCTATCTCGACGTGGTGTATCTGTTCAGCGAGCGCCCGCTCGAAGGGTTGGACGCCGTCGAGGTCGACTCGATTATCGACACGGTGGCGACCTACGCCGACGAGCTGGATGACCGGCTCGTCGGCGAATTTGGCGGACGGCTTTTCGGCAAGATTTAGGCTGAAGGCGTTCGCGTCCGCTTCACGAGCGCGCGAACTTCGGCGATCAGCAGGGGCGCGAACGCGCCGAGCGCGATCACCAGCGCGATCGGCACGGCGAACGTGTTGATGTCCTGCGCTGGCGTCCCGCGCACCGGATCGGCGGGGCGGACGTACAGCAGCGGCTGGTTGTAGAACCACGCCAGATACATGGGAAGCCAGAGCATGATCGCCGCCCAGATCGCCGCGATCCACGCTGGGATGCGCAAGACCGCCGACAGCGCGAACGCCGCCGCCGCGCCCAGCCCGCCGATCAGGAAGTTCTGCCACGTGTCCGGCTCGAAGTACAGGAAGAACCACGTAAAGATGACCCACATCAGCGCGCCGGTGAGTACGCCCATGATCGCGCTCAGGAGCAGCCGCCCCCACCATGGCCAGAAACCGCGCAGGCGCATCGGGATTTCGCTCGCCAGCAGGACGACTAAGCCAACGAAGATGCCGACCGTCGCCCCGGTCGAGATCGACATGCCGATGCGTTCGGCGAAGAAGAACGCCTGCGCCGGAAGCTGGGCATAGGCGTAACCGCCGAACGCCAGCGCCCCCGCCAGCGCCGCGATGATGAAGCGCCAGACCGCTTGCATCGGATCGTCGGTCACGCGGCGCAGCGTGTTCGCCAGCCACGCATAGAGACGCGCCTGTGAGCTGACAACCGGCGGCAGGGTCGGCGCTTCGTCGCGCACCAGTGCCAGCGCGCGCAGCGCCCCGCGCTCGCCCTTGCGCTGCCGTTCGGCGATCTCGCGCACCGCCGCCGTCGAATGAATGCGCCAGATGGCGCGGGCGGCGGCTTCGCGCACATCCTCGTCACTGTCGCCGAGCGCCAGTTGCGCCAGCAGCAGATCGATGTCCTGCGAGTAGACGGTTTCGCGCCAGACCGACGGCGTTTTCAACTGGAGCTGCGACGACAGCCGATCGCGCAGCGGCGCGTTTGGATCGATTTGCGGCAGGTTCGGCTGTGTCCGCGCACGCACGTCGAGCACGCGGATCGCCGCCAGTTTTGCCGCCTTGTTGGTTTCCGCTTGCAGCGTCTGCGCGACGAGCTTCGGAATTTGCAGGTTCTCGCCGTCGGGCAGGTCTTCGAGGCGTTCGAGCGCGCGGACGCGGGCGGGCGCATTCTCGCTGCGAAGGGCGTGAAGGGCGACCCAGCGCCGCGCCTCGTCGTCAAGCCGCGTCCACCACGTATCGATGTCGTGGTCGTACTCAATCGCGCCGCGCAGAAGGAGCTGCATCCCCGCCTCGTCAAGCTCGAGCTTGTTGGCTTCGGCATTGACGTAGTAATCGTTGATCAGCATGAAATGGGTGATACCGAGCAGGAAGCGCCCCTGTCCGTGCGCCCACGCGCGGCGGGCGCGGGTGTAAATGTCGATCGCCTCGCGCCGCGCCATTTCCTCAGGCGTGACTTCCGGCGACGTGATCAGGTTGTCGAGGTCGATGTCGAGGCGCGCGGTCTTGTTGTCTTCCGGCGGCGATGGCGGCGCGACACGGTCGGCAGGTCCGGTGATCAAGCCGTCGAGCGGACCGGTGATCAGGTCGTCAAGCGCCTGTGGTTCGACCTGCGGCGCTGTGCGCGTGATCAGGTCGTCAATCGAGCCGGTGATCAGCTCTTCGAGGGCGTCGGTCTTGGTATCCATGTCCTGCGTAGACCGTATTGACGACCGCTCGCGCGCCGCGCCACCGCTTGCACCGGATACAGCCACGCGCGCCGGCATGAGCACGTTTTCGAGCGCCATGACAATGTCGCCGAGCGACGCCGGACGCCGCTTGGCGTCGACTTCCGTGCCGCTGCGCAGAATAGCATTGACGCTCGACGGCAGCCCGGGATGGAGTTCCTCGACGCCGGGCAGGGTTTCGTTCAACTGAAGCTGCTTGAGCGCGAGCGGGATTGTCGCGTCGAAGGGAAGCTGCCCGGTCATCATGTGGAAGATCAGGATCGAGAAGCTGTAGATGTCGGCGCGATGATCGAGGTCTTCGGCGGTGAGCTGTTCGGGCGCCATGTAGAGCAGTGTTCCTGAACCGGGATTGGCTGCCCGCCCTTCGGGACCGAGCACGGTCGCCAGCCCGAAGTCCGCCAGATACGGCAGGTGGTAGCTGTCGAGCAGGATGTTCGACGGCTTCAGGTCGAGGTGGATGACTTTGTTCGAATGCGCGTAGTCAAGCGCGAGCGCCACGCTGCGAGCCAAACGGAGCGCATCTTCGACAGGCAAAGGACCTTCTTCGAGCAGGTCTTCGAGCGACCCGCCGGACACGTAGCGCATGACGATGAACAACTGCCCGCTGTAGTCCCCGAACTCGTAGATCGGCAGAATGTGAGGATGCTCAAGCGCGGCGATCGTGCGGGCTTCACGCTCGAATAACTTGACGGGGTTCATATCTTGCGACAGGTCGCGCGCGACGGTCTTAATCGCGACCGTGCGGTTAAGGCGCTTGTCGCGGGCAGACCAGACGTCCGCCATGCCGCCGCGCCCGATATGTTCGATGACGCGGTAGTGGCTAAACTCGACACCGACATCCATAAAAACAACCTT
>JAEVZT010000507.1 GCA_023392115.1 Chloroflexota bacterium | reverse complement strand
AAGCCGCGCTCCCTTCTCTTTGGCAGGCGAAAATGGCACAATTATACCCTTGTTTCTAAACTTTCCTTAGCGCCGCGCTATTTGTTGAAGAAGGCTTATGTTCAAACGGCTGCAACCGCACCATCTGGCAATCATCGAATCTGGTCTGGTCGGCGTGTTCTTCATACAGGCTGTCCGCTTCCTGATCGGCATGATCTACAGCCGAGTCGCCGGGGCGTCAGCGGTATCCGCGCTCCAAGCAGCGGCGATCCCGATCGAGACCAGCGTCCCCGTTCCCGATCCGGCGCTGGTCGGCAGCGAGCTTACATTCCTCATTTACATGCTCTTCCTGCCCGCGCTCACGCTGCTCTTCGGACGCTTCCGCGCCCTGCTGCCGATCGCCGTGATTCTGGTCGCGCTCGGGCGCGTCTTCATGATGAACGTCGGCATCTTCACGCCGACGGCAGGCGCGGCGATTGCGCTTGGCGGCGGGCTGGTGTATATCGTCGTCCTCGCCCGGTGGCGCGCGGCGATGCTCCCGTACATGTTCGTCATAGGCTTCGCCGTCGATCAGCTGTTCCGGGCTGCCGGAAACACAGTCGACCCGTCATGGTCGTCGCGCTACCTCAACGTTCAGATCGCGCTGTCGATCGCCGCTGTTGGCGTCAGCCTGATTATCTATCTGTGGGAACGACGCGCGCGCGAGGCTGTGCCCGCGCAAGATTACGGGCTGCTGCCATTCTGGGGCGCGATTGGCTTGAGCGGGCTGCTCTACCTTGAACTGTCACTGCTGGCGCTTCCGAACGCCATCACGGGGCGTACAGACACGGATTACGCGACGTTCGTGCCCTTCGTGCTGGTGGCGACGCTGCTGCCCCTCGTTCCGGCGGTGCGCGGTCGAGCGCGCGCATTCATCGACCTATTCGACCCGAATGTGCGCGGCTGGCTGTGGATGTTGATCGTCGCCATTTTGCTTGTCATCGGCACGCGCGTCACCGGCGTGATCGGCGGTGGCGCGCTCGTGCTCGCCCAATTCCTGATCAGCCTGACGTGGTGGTGGCTTGTGCGCCCGCGCGCCGAACGCGAGCGGAGTTTCGCCGGACTGTGGATCATTTTCGGCGTGCTCCTGTTCGCGCTGCTGCTCGTCGGTGACAACTTCACCTTCGAATACGCCTATGTCCGCGACTTCACCGGCGATCTCGCCTTCCTTAATCGCCTGATTACGCCGCTGCTGCGCGCCTTCAGGGGATTCGGACTCGGGCTGCTGCTTTTCGCAGTATTTTTGGCAGTACTGCCACTCACACAGATGCAGCGCCGCATCCCTTGGAACGGCGGCAGGGCGATCACGTCGCTCGTCGTCTTTCTGATGGTGGTGGCTGCGTCCCTTGGCGCCGCCTATGCCGCCCGCCCGCCGGTAATCGCCGGTGTGCGCGGTGTCGAGGAGATGCGCGTCGGCACGTACAATATTCACGGCGGCTACGACGAGTTCTACAATTACGACCTTGAAGCCGTCGCCCGCACGATCCAGCAGAGCGGCTCAAATGTCGTCCTGCTGCAAGAAGTCGAAGCGGGCAGGCTGTCGAGCTTCGGCGTCGATCAAGCCCTGTGGCTGGCGCGCCGCTTGGGCATGGATCGCCGCTTCTTGGCGACCAATGAGGGGATTCAGGGGCTTGCCGTCCTGTCGAACATGGAGATCGCTTTCGACGACGGGATGCTGCTGGCGAGCATCGGCACACAAACCGGCGTCCAGCGGGTTCAGGTACTCCCCAACGCGAACGCGGTAGTCACATTCTATAACACTTGGCTGAGTCCCCTGCTCGACATCGCCGGTGAAGAGGGGCTTGGCGAGCAGGAGCAGGATCAGCAGCGCCAGCTGAACGAGCTGTTCGCGACATACATCGGGCAGGCGTGCAACGTCAACCTCGGCTACACCGTGATCGGCGGCACCTTCCACAATGTGCCCGACTCGCCGCTGGCGCAGGGATTACGCAACGCGGGCTTCAGCGACCCGTTCTCGGGCATGGTGCTTGAGCGCTCGGCGACGCTCGTTCGTACCGGGCTGCCGCGCGCGCGCTTTGACTACCTGTGGACGTGCCTGCTGCCGTCGAGCGGCGCGGGAGTCATGGAAACGAACGCTTCTGATCACCGCATGATCTTTACGCAAGTTGTCCTGACCCGGCAGGTCGACGGCTAACGCGTCGGCTCATGCCGGTTCAGGCAGTTTGATCGCTCGCTGTGGCTTGATCACGGTGACAACCTGTTCCTTCGCGCCGAGCGAAATCACAATGTCGCCGCGCTTATCTCGTCTGCCGTTCGGCGCGACACTCAGGCGCATGGTCTTCGGACGGTTCTTGCTCGTTAGCACAATCACTGACTCGTCAAGCTGTCCCAGTGCCGCCGCCGCCAATCCCCGGCTGTCCTTCGGCAGCTTCATCGTCACAACGCCGCTGCCCGCGCGTCCCTGAGTCGGGTAGTCGCTGATCGGCGTGCTCTTGGCAACGCCGTCATCGGTGATCGTCCACAGGTGCATACCCGGCTGAACGACAGTTGCCCCGACAACCCGGTCGCGGTGTTCCGCCCGTTTGATGCCGCGCCTCCCGCCCGCGCTCAAGCCGGTGGGGCGCACGTCCGATTCCTTGAATCGGATCGCCTGTGCTTGGAACGAGGTTAGGACGATTTCGTCGTCGCCGGTGGTCACCATCGCCCAGCCGAGGTTATCCCCCGCTTCAACATCCATCACCTTGAAGACGTTCGCGGTCATCCCCGGCAGATCTGCCAGCCGCAGCCGTTTGACCTCGCCGCACTCGGTCGCCATGAACAGGAAACCCTCCTCCTGATCCATCGGCAGGCTGACGACGGCGGCGATCTTCTCGCCGTTCCTGAAGCCACATAGGTCGCGATACGGCGTGCCTTCGGCTGGATCGTTCACCTGTGGAAGCTGGTGTACCGGGATTGTCGCGCCCTGCCCCTCAGTCGTGAAGAGGTAGAGAATCTGGGTCGAATCGCTTTCGAGAATGAACCGTGAGGGGTCTTTGACGTCGGCGGTGACCTTTGGCGGTGTCGTATCGAAGCTGCGCCCGATCTTGCCATCCACGGTCAGGGTCACCCACGTTTCTTCCTGCGGCACCAGCAGCGACTCGGTCGTCACGCTGCGCGTCGCCGCGCTGTCGACGATGATCGTTCGCCGCGGATCGCTGTAGGCATCCTTGATCGTCCGCTGCTCCTCGGCGATCACGTCGCGCATCTTCTGCGGGCTGCCGAGC
>JAEVZT010000479.1 GCA_023392115.1 Chloroflexota bacterium | reverse complement strand
CGTTCACCGCCACGTCGACGGCATGTGGAATAACGTCCAGCTCGAGGTGCAGCCGGACGGCGACGCCACGATCCCGCAGCACTCCGCCATCCTCAGCCAGACGGAAATTCACCCCGTGCATCAGAATCACGGGGCGCTGTTCCTCGACAACGACGTCAAGATGCGGCTGAAACTCGAACTTACCGGGCAGATTCTACCCGCGTAAACGTAGGGATCGGCTTATCTTTCTTTCGTCTCTTTGAGGACTTCGTTCACCCGGAACTTGACGATCTGGCGAATGAGGGGCAGCGGGATCGGCTGGTTCAACGGGAACTGAATGGAGCCTTTCGCCCGCTTATAGGGCGACAGTTCTTCCTCAAACGCTGCCGTCCCCGACGGCGTAGGATAGAAGCCAATGTGATCTTTCCACGCGGCGAAATGGACGACGCTCTTCCCCTTGAGTTTGAATGTCGGCATCTGGTAGCTGATCGTTTCGACGGCTTCGGGCGCTTCCTCTTTCACAAGCTGTCTGATCGTTTGGAGGATTTCGCGCACGTTTTCCGGAGCGGCGTTGATGTAGTCGTCAATCGTCGTGAACTTACCTTCAGCAGCCATAGACATTTTCCTCTTTTGACGTGCACATCGTCGTCCTCACAAAAGGGCTGCTCAATTGAGCAGCCGGAAGAAGGACAGCGGGCTAACGAGTAATGCGCTCACCACTCCTCTTCCTCGTGGATCGCGTCGGCGAGCGCGGCGGTTGTCGCGTCACCGGCGTATTCGCGCAGTTCGTGTTCGAGTCGTTCAAGCTCGTCGCCGCCCGACATCAGCTTGATCAGTTCGTCGCGTGTGATCTCGTCTTTCGTGTACGTGCCGAGCGTCTTGCCGCGCTTGAGGATCGTGAACCGGTTGCCGATCGGGTAGGCGTGATGCGGGTTATGCGTGATGAAAATCACGGCGACGCCCTGCGCGCGGGCGCGGGCGATATACCGCAGCACCGTCCCCGCCTGCTTCACGCCGAGCGCCGACGTTGGCTCGTCGAGGATCAAGACTTTCGCGCCGAAATAGACAGCGCGCGCGATGGCAACCGATTGGCGCTCGCCGCCCGACAGCGTGCCGACAGGCTGTTCGGCGTCGCGTATGTCGATGCCCATCTTCGCCAGTTCTTCGCGCACGATCTGGTTTGCCCGCTGAACGTCAAAGCGCCGGAAGATGCCGCTGCCGACCGTCGGCTCTGAGCCGAGGAAGAAATTGCGCGCGATGCTCATCAGCGGGATCATCGCTAAGTCTTGATAGACGGTCGCAATGCCGTGCGCCAGCGCGTCGCGCGGCGACTCGAAGTTGACGACCGTGTTTTCGACAAGATACTGTCCCTGATCCGGCTTGTGAACGCCTGCCAGCACCTTGATCAATGTCGATTTCCCCGCGCCGTTATCGCCGAGCAAGCACATGACCTCGCCGGGGTAGAGCGTCATCGAAACGCCCCGCAGCGCTATCACGTTGCCGTAATACTTGACCAGATCGCGGACTTCCAACGCGGGTACAATAGTCGCGGCACTCATGTCTTTGCCTCCGACGCACGCCGGCGGATGAAATTGTTGACTAAGACGGCGATCACCAGCATCGCGCCGAGGAACACCAGAAACCAGTCGGAGTCGACCCCCGTGAAGACGATTCCCTGCTGCACCATGCCGAAGATCAGCGCGCCAAAGACCGCGCCGATTGCCGAGCCGTAGCCGCCCGTGAGCAGCGTCCCGCCGATGACGACGGCGATGATCGCATAGAACTCGCGCTGTTCGCCGCGCAGGGTATCGGCGCTGCCGACGTTCCGCACCTGAATCGTGCCGACGAGCCACGCCGCCGCCGCCGTCGCCATGAACAGGATGACCTTCATCCGCGACACCGGCACGCCGACGTTGCGCGCAGCGCCCGCGTCGCCGCCCATGCCAAAAATCCAGTTGCCGGGGCGCGTGCGCAGCAGAATGTAGGTCGCCAGCAGCGCGATCGCCAGCCACCAGAGGATCGAGATCGGGAATTCCGCCGCCGCGCCGCGCGTTGAAGCCGGATCGACGACCGAAAGACCGCTGGCGAAGACCTGCGAGATGCTATCATAGCCGGGCGCGTTCTTGATCCCGCCGACCTGCGTCCGACCGGTGATCAAGCGCGTCAAGCCGATCGTGCCGCCGCGAATGACGAACAGCGTCGCCAGCGTGATGATGAACGACGGCAGCTTCGTCCGCACGACGAGTACGCCGTTGAGCGCGCCGATCGCCAGCGCGGCGATCAGCGACACAAGCGCCGCCGCCCACAGATTCCAGCCGAACTCGACGCTCAAGATCGCCGTGATCATGCCCGCCGCGCCGATCATCGACCCGATCGACAGGTCGAACTCGCCGCCGATCATCAGCAGCGACACGGCGACGGCGAGGATGCCGAGTTCCGCCGAGACTTCGAGATAGTTCGCCGCGCCGCGCAGGCTGACAAAACCCGAACCGCCCGCGGTGATGGCGAAGAACACCCACACGAGCAGCGCGCCGCCGATCGCGCCCAGTTCAGGGCGACGCAGCAGCCGCTTGAAGACGCTTTCCCTGATCAGCCGTTCATCTTGTCCGGCAGCGTTGGCTGTTTTTGAAACCATAGATTCTGCCTCTAAATGCTTTCTTTTTAAGAAGCGGGGAAGGCAACGCGCTCTTCCCCGCCGCTATTTAGTGTGCTTGCTGCCCCTAGCGCGTGCCGGCGGCGCTCAGTTCGATGATGCGTTCGGCATTCTCCGCGTCGACGAAGCCGGGACCCGTCGGCACGAGGATATTGCCGGGGGTGTTGAGGTTTTCGAGGTACAGCGTTAGGTAGACGATTGGCAGGTAGCCCTGCACGTACTGCTGCTGATCGATCGCGAACAGCATGTTGCCGTCGACAATTGCCTGCAAGACCTCCGGCGACAGGTCGAATGTCGCCACGAGGATTTCGCCGAGCAGCCCTTCATCGGTCAGCACCTGAAGCGCGGGCGCTGCGCCGGTTGGTCCCAACGTGAAGACGGCGTCG
The DNA here is from genome assembly GCA_023392115.1 of Chloroflexota bacterium. Lineage (GTDB taxonomy): Bacteria > Chloroflexota > Anaerolineae > Aggregatilineales > Phototrophicaceae > Flexifilum. The sequence continues at coordinate 2,817 of JAEVZT010000479.1, read as the reverse complement.
ATCGTTTCGTCTTGGCTCAACGCGGCGGAAATGCGCCCGGCGCTGCTCGTCGGGTCCGCCAGATCGACCGCCAGCACGCTCACCGTCGCGCCGGCTTCCGCCATCGCGTCGGTGAACCCCTGACAGCGTAGGTCAAGCGCGGCGTTGCCGACTTCCTGATTGACGCACAGCGCGTTAGTCGCGCCCGCTTCCGCCATCCGCTGACCCGCGCCGAAACCGGCTTCGTATTCCGTCTGCCCGATGTGCGCCAACACGCCGAATTCTTCGGCTACGTCGCTGCCCGAATTGATCGAAATGACGGGGATTCCCGCCGCGACTGCCGCCTGAATCGAGGGGCCAAGCGCGTCGGCATCGGGGATCGACACGACAAGCCCATCCGGGTCAGAGGCAACCGCCGCGTCGATCAACTGCGACATTGCCACCATGTCGAACGTGCCCGGCGCTTGATATTCGACCTCGACGCGCATGTCCGCCGCCGCCTGATCGACGCCGTTCTTGACGACCGACCAGAACGGATCAGACGCCTGCCCGTGGGTGACGACGACGATCCGGAACGGGCGGGCGTCCTGCGCAAAACTGAAGGCGGTCGTCATCAGCGCGACCACAGCGATCCACAGAATGATTCTTACAAAACGGGACATCGTGACTCTCCTCTAGTTCAGAATTAATTCCAGACGAAAGTTTTAGATTTGGCGGTGGCGGTTATTGAATTGATGCGCCTCCTGTCTACTTGGCTGCCAATTGGTGAACCTCGAGGCAGACCGCGCTGCTAGCGGTCTGCCGGCAAGCACACGACTTACGCCGTGATCTCGCTCAGGTAGACGACCCGTTCTTCATGTGCGGCGCGATCGGCTGCCAGCGCGATCTGCAAGGCGGCGCGGGCGTCGCGCGCGCCAACCTCGGGCGCGGACTGCCGGTGGATGCAGTCGGCGAAATGCTCGATCTGGCTGGTGTAGGCTTTGCCGAAGCGCTGCGGGAAGTGCGGGACGACATCGTGCGTGACGCCGCCTTTTGTCAGGATCGTCAGCGGGGTCTGGCGCAGGTAGCCGATTTGCAGCGTCCCCTGCGCGCCGACGACCTCGGTTTGGATGTCGTAGCCGTAAATGGCGGTGCGGCTGACTTCGACGTTGCCGATGCCGCCGCGAGTGAAGCGCAGCGTGATCTGCGCATTGTCGGCGTCGCCGACCGTGGTCAGTTCAGGGTAAACGAGCGACGCCGTTTCCGCGTAGACCCGTTCGACCTCGTCCGCCATCAGCCAGCGCGCGAGGTCGAGATCGTGGATCGCCATGTCGACGATCAAGCCGCCGCTGACGGCAGGGTTGGCAAATTCGAGCGACGTGCGGAACGGATCGCGCGAGATCGAACGGATCGTGACCGGCTGCCCGATGACTCCGGCATCGATCTGCTGCTTGGCGGCGCGGTAGCCGTCGTCGAAGCGGCGCATGAAACCGACTTGGAACAGGATACCCGCCGCCTCGATCGTGTTGACCATCCGATCGGTATCGCCGAGCGTCAGCGACATCGGTTTTTCGCAGAAGATGTGTTTGCCCGCGCCGACTGCGTCGAGGACGACGGTCTTGTGTGTGCTGGTCGGGGTGGTAATAATAACCGCGTCGAGGTTGGGGTGATTCAGCAGACCGTGATAGTCGGCGTAGGTCGTGACGCCGCTCACCTGAACGGCGAATTCCTGCGTGACCTCTTGACGGACATCCGCGACGGCGACAAGCGCGGCGTTGGGCAGGTGACGCGCGGCATGATAAGCATAGACCTTGCCCATTCGCCCCAGACCAATAACGCCAAGATTGACCTTCGACATGGTTCCCCCGTCGGGCTTCAAAAGCAGGCTGTCATGGATCGGTTGTTTATCGTGTGCTCCACTAAGTCATGCTACAGGGATGTTTTACCTTTGTCAATCGAATGAGGCTAACCGCGCAGCGTGCTGCCGTTCACACCTTCGGCGCAAAGAACCGGATTTCTTCACACCGCCGCCTTTGACGCGTGGCGCGTGCAAGAGGCTAAAATGGCATTCGTAATCCATTGACAGCCCGCTTGATCTGTGCGATTTTTAGAGTAGTTATACGTGCGACTACGATAGGATACCTATGGACGATCCAACCCATCTACTGCAAGAACTTGGTTTCAGCGAATACGAAGCGCGCGCCTATATCGCGCTGCTGCGCAAGAGTCCATTGAACGGCTATGAGCTGGCGAAGGTTTCGGGCATTCCACGCCCGAATATCTACGCCGTCCTGCAGAAACTACAGGGGCGGCAGGCAGTCACGCCCATCGAAACCGCATCCGGCGTTCATTACGTTCCGCTGCCGCCCGAGACGCTGACACAGCGAATGAGCCTCGGTTATCAAGAACTCCTCGCGCAGGCGGCAGAGTCTTTGAAAGCCGTCACCGCCCCCGAAGATAATGAGGTGCTGTGGAATCTCCGCGGCTACGAGACGATCCTTCAGAAGGCACAAGCCCTGATCGACGCGGCTGAGTCAAGCGTCTTGCTCGGCGTGTGGCAGCCGGAGTCGGAGGCGCTTGCCGATGCTACCCGATCAGCGGAGGCGCGCGGGCTTGAATTCATCACCCTGTGCATACAGGCATGCCCCGACGAATGCGGCTTCTGCCACCATCCGCTGTTCCGCTATCACATGGCGCCGTCAAACGCACAGCGCTGGCTGATCGTCGTTCGAGATGAAGCGGAACTACTTTTTGCAAGTCTGGCGCAAGATGAACCGACCGCCATGCACTCACGGCAGGCGAGTCTGGTGCAGCTGGCAGGCTGGTATGTCCGCAACAGCGTTGCCCTCGCCGCTATTC
>JAEVZT010000441.1 GCA_023392115.1 Chloroflexota bacterium | reverse complement strand
CGCTCGCGCCAACGGTGACCGCCGTCCCGACGCCCACGCCGCTCGAAGTCGAGCCTGCGGACGCCCCGGACAATTCGCTCGCCGGTATCCTACTCATTGCGCTCGCCGCGCTGCTGCTGATCCTGTCAGGGGCGACGGCGGTGAGGAGCAGACGGCGGTAGCGTTTTGTCCCTTACAGCGACACCTGCTGCTGCCCGTCCAGATCGAAGACCTCGAATGTCAGGTCGGGCAGCGACAGCACCCCGTAGCTGTGCGATGTCGGTCGCACGTTGGTGAACGTGTAGAGCGACCCCGGGTTGATGACGCACCCCTGCTGCACGCGCGCGTAGAGCGGTACGTGCGTGTGTCCGGTGATCAGCACGTCGACGTTGAGCGACGACAGCATCATGTTGAGCAGCGTGTTCGAGACGTGATCGCGGTACAAGCCCCACAGATTATTGCCCGGCTTGCCATGCGTCATGAAAATACTCATCCCGGCAATTGTGCCGCGCCATTCGAGCGGCAGCGTTTTCAGATAGGCGCGGTTTTCCGCCGACAACCCGTAATTCCATTCGTCGTGGTTGCCGCGCACCGTCGGAATGTCGCGCTCGCGGATGACCTGCACCACGCGGTCGGGGTCGGGCCCACGCCCGACGAGATCGCCCGCGCAGACGATGTAGTCGGCGTGATGGAAGTTGTCGAGTTGTTCTAGTGCTTGTTCAAGTGCGCGAAAATCGCCATGGATGTCTGAAATGACGCCAACATTCATCCTGTTGATCCTAAACGTGTCAGAAGTACCTCTATTATAAACTGAACGCCGCCGATCCTCTACCTTTACTCTCTTAAATTAGAACAAATGTGATAAGATTCTGCTTCTCACGAAAGTCTCAGACCGGTTACATGCGAATTATGATTGTGTGTGCTATCATCCAAAATAGTGAGATGCTCATGCAGCGACAACGATGACACATATTCTCTTGATCCGACACGCGGTAAACGACTTCGTCAAGACAGGTAAGCTTGCCGGATGGACGCCCGGCGTCCATTTGAACGATGAAGGCGCGGCGCAGGCGCAGGCGCTGGGCAATCGCCTGATCGGCATTCCGCTCAAGGCGCTCTATGCCAGCCCGCTCGAACGCACGATGGAAACTGCCGAAGCGATTCGCCAGCACCACGCACATCTTGAGATTCGCCACACGGAAGGGTTAGGAGAAGTGCGCTACGGCGACTGGGAAGGCAAGGAGATCGCCGCATTGGTGAAGCGTAAAATGTGGCACGTCGTGCAGGAATACCCGTCACGCGCCTACTTCCCGAATGGGGAAACGATGCGCGGCGTTCAGGTGCGCGCCGTCAATGAAGTTGAGCGGCTGGCGGCACAACACCCGCGCGAGCTGATCGCCGTCGTCACACACGCCGATGTCATTAAGATGGTCGTGGCACATTACCTTGGCATGCATCTTGATAATTTCCAACGCATCGTGATTTCTCCGGCGTCGATCAGCAGCCTGATGCTGGGCTATGGTCGTCCCTACGTCGGCACTGTCAACGATGTCGCCCATGTCGCGCAGCTGGAACGCGAACGCAAGCAGCAAACGCCTGATGCCGCATCCCCTACCTAAACGGGAAAGAAGATGCCGAACATTGAAATTGAGTTAAATCCAGTTGACTTTGTTACCGTAGGCACGGTTGGTCCGAAGGGGCAGCGCGTCTTTCACCTGCAAGCGGGCAAGAGCGATCAGGTCGTGACGCTGGTGATCGAAAAAGAGCAGGCGTGGGCGCTGAGCGAGGCGATCCGCGAACTGCTCGAAGACTTGGATCAACGCTATCCAAGCGTGGCATCGTCGCAGTTCGACATCAGCCGGTTCAATATGGATCTCCGTGACCCGGTTGAGCCGCTGTTTCGGGTGGCGCAAATGGGACTGGGTTATGACGAGGATCGCAATCTCGTCGTGTTAGTAGCGCAGGAGCTTGTCACCCTTGACGAAGATGCCGACCCCGATCTGGTGCAGCCCGGCGTCGTTCGTCTATGGTGCAGTCGCAATCAAATGCGGGCGTTAAGCGCGCACTCGACGCAGACAGTACAGGCGGGACGCCCTGACCCGAAACAGAACGGACGGCTTGTGTATTACTGGACATGATGAGATGAGCGAACAGGATATGCCACAGAGCGTCCCATTGAGCCTCGATCGTGTGCAGGAAGTGTTGGAACAGGGTGAGCTTGATACGGAACATGGGATACTGCGCTGGAGTTCCAATTACGCATTCCTCGTCACGATCAGGCTTGACAACGATGAAGTCAATGCGGTCTACAAGCCGCAGCGCGGCGAGCGCCCCCTGTGGGATTTCCCCGACGGGACGCTGTGCTACCGCGAAACGGCGGCGTTCCTGACCTCGCGCCAGTTATGCTGGGATCTCGTGCCGCCGACGGTTCTGCGCGAAGGTCCTCGCGGTCTAGGATCGTTCCAGTATTTCATTGAGCACGACCCACAGGTGAATTACTTCTCGTTTGACGAGACGATGTTCCCGCAGTTAAAGCGGATGGCGCTGTTCGACTACTTGATCAACAACGCCGACCGCAAGGGCGGGCACTGCTTGGTCGATTATCAGGGACATCTGTGGGGGATCGATCACGGCATCGCCTTCAACGCTGTGCATAAACTGCGGACGGTGATCTGGGATTTCGCCGGACAGCCGATCTCTGAGGCGCTGCTGAACGATGTCTCGCGCCTGTGCGGAATCTTCGACGATTCGAGCGTGCCGTTCACGCAGCAGATGCAGAAGCTGCTTTCGGCGAGCGAGATTCGCGCGCTGCAAAACCGGATGCGCCACGTCCTCAAACAGCGGCGCTATCCGCTGCCCGGTCCCGGACCGAATTACCCTTGGCCGCCTGTCTGATCGGTCTTGCCGCGCGGATAAGACCGATTCTCCTCTCAGAACTTGCGCGCGTTCTTAACATCTCTTTAGAATAGGCTTACGCTTGCGATGACGCGAAGCATTGAATATCGCGGCTAGTGATCGCATTGTTCCTATTCTTGCTTTCAGGAGGCAGAGATGCGGAGATTGCTTTTATTTGTCAGTTTGCTGGCACTTGCGGCGCTGCTCGTCGTCCCGGCGGCAGCACAAGATGAACCATTTCAGCTGACGATTCTGCACACCAACGACACCCATTCCGCGCACGACCCCAACGCGACAGGCTATGGCGGCGCTGCTCGTCAGGCGTCGGTCGTCAACCAGATTCGTGAGGAAGTCGAGAATGTCGTCCTGCTTGACGCGGGCGACCGCTTCACCGGCTCGCTCTATCATCAGCAGTACCGTGGCGAGGATCAGATTCAGATCATGAACGCGATCGGCTACGACGCCATGACGCTCGGCCACCACGAGTTTGACGATGGCGAGGACGTGCTGCTGAACTTCGTGCAAGGGCTGAATTTCCCGGTTGTCTCGGCGAACATCGACTTCACAGCCTTCCCCGACATCGACGAACTGGTCGAACCGTACACGATTCTCGATGTAAGCGGCGAGCAAATTGGCGTGATCGGTCTGACGACGTCATCCACCCCCGACGCATCGTCGCCGAGCGATGATATTACCTTCAGCGATGATCTGCTCGGCATCGTCACCGAAGCCGTCGACGCGCTGACCGCCGAAGGCGTCAACAAGATCATCCTCGTGACTCACACCGGCGTCGAGGTCGACCTTGACCTGATGCCGCAGCTTTCCGGCGTCGACGTGTTTATCGGCGGGCACAGCCACACCCTGTTTAGCAACACCTACGCGGCGGCTGGCGACAACGCTTACCCGGTGGTGGCTGAAACTCCGGCGGGCGAACCGATCATCTACGGGCAGACCGGCAGCAATCTCCAGTACCTCGGACGGCTGGATGTCACGTTCGACGAGAACGGCGTCTTGACCAGTTTTGGCGGCGATACCATCCTGCTGTCGCGCTACATCACGCCCGACGCGGAAATCGAAGACATGCTGACGGAACTGTCGGGTCCCATTGAGGAACTGCGCGTGACGCCGATCGGCGCTGAGGCGAGCGGGTTTCTGAATGGCGAGCGCAGTGTTTGCCGCGTCGAAGAATGCAGCCTCGGCAGCATCATCGCCGACGCCATGATCGCCGACACCGGCGCCCAGATCGCCATTATGAACGGTGGCGGCGTTCGCGCCAGCATTGATGAAGGAGAAATCACGCTCGGCGAAGTCCTGACGGTGCTGCCGTTCGGAAACTTGACAGCCACGTTTGACATCTCCGGCGCGGATATTATCGCGGCGCTCGAAAACGGCGTGTCGGCGCTGCCCGTCGAGGGCGATCAGGTGATGCGCGACGGCGCGGGCGGTCGCTTCCCGCAGGTGGGCGGTATGCGCTTCACATTTGACCCGACTCAAGACGTCGGCAGCCGCATTGTCAGCGTCGAGGTGCGCGGCGAAGATGGCGAGTACGCGCCGATCGACCCCGAAGCGATCTACAGCGTCGCCAGCAATGACTTCATGCGCCTTGGCGGTGATGGCTACGAGATGTTCCTCGAGAACGCGATCGATCCGTATGATTTCGGCAAGCCGCTCGATCAGGTGGTCGCCGAGTACATGGCGGAAAACAGCCCGATCAGCGGCGAGCCTGAGGGTCGCATCACGATGGTGAATGCTACGCTTCAGCCTGCCGAATAAAGCCCTTTAGCATCCGCTGCCCCTCTGTCCAGCAAACGGGCAGAGGGGCTTTTTTGTGCCGCGCCAATCCTTTTTTCTCCTTTACGATCTTCCGGTTTAGAATCGGTTAGGCTACAGCGCGTGGGGAGAGACGGCATTGGCAAACGAACAGGCGCGTGATTTACGGCAGCGAGGGATTACGGCAGCGAAAGCGGGACAGAAGGATGAAGCCCGCCGTCTGCTTCAGCAGGCGATTCGCCTTGAACCGGACAGCGAAGCCGCGTGGCTGTGGCTGGCGAGCGTCGCCCGTGACGCTCAGGAACGGCTCTTCTGTCTGCAAAAAATCCTTGAGATCAACCCCTTCAACGACACGGCGCAGAAGGCGATCGACAGCCTGAACGCGCCGCCGACGCCGTCCGCGCCGCTGGTCAAGCGGCTGCCGAACGCGCCCGTCACCGCGTCCGCCGCCTCGTCTCCGCCGAAAATGACAACACACGAGATCGCGCAGCAGCCCGGCGTGCCGCTGCCCGCCCCGGAACGGATCGCCGACGCGCAGAAGGTGGCGGATTCAGTCGTCCGCGCCTATCTCGCGCCGCCGCCCGCCGCCCTCAAATGGGTGCGTAAGACGCGCGGGCGCGCCGGAGAGCGTGATGCCCTCGTCTATCGAATGTACGTTGCCGGCGGTGTATTGGGCGTGATCGTCGTGCTGCTGGTCGCCAGCTTGATTGTCGTCAACACGAATGATGATTTACGCGGCGTGGTTTACGGACCGAGCGCGACGCCAACGCTTGTGCCGACGGCGACCTACACGC
>JAEVZT010000275.1 GCA_023392115.1 Chloroflexota bacterium | reverse complement strand
TTCTTGCCCATGCCCCCCAGCGTGATCATGATGGGAATTGGGACGACCGGAATCCCCCAGCCCGACCCCTCGCCGAACATGCCGACCGACGTGATCGCGGTCGTGCCGCCCATCGCCTTCCACTGGTGCGGGTAGCGCTGCAAGAGCCGGATCAGGGCGACGCGGATGAATGCCGGGAAGCGGGTATAAAACCGCAGCATGCGCAGCGGACGCCCCTTTTCGACCGGCGCTTTCTGCATTACGCGGATTTCGTCGCTCATGGCGATCACGCTGCGCTGATCCGCGTTGCGCAGGACGTGCTGCGTCGGGAACTTGCCGTCATTCGTGTCGCGCTCGATCATGATGTTGACGTCGACATCGTCATACACGATCAGCCGCGTGCCGACCCGGAACGCCTGTATCATCCGGTTCTCGGCAATCGCCGTCGCCAGACAATGGGCGATGAACGCGACAACCGAAATATCGTCGCCCGTGCGCGCCTCGTAGACGTGGATCGTGTTGAGCGCGTCGGTCATGTCAACTTCGATCAAGCCGTGAATGATCGCGCGGTTAGTTGTAATTTTGAGGAAATCAAGCTGTCCGAGCCGCTGGCGCGGAAACGGCAGTTCCTGAAACGACGGCTTTGCCATGACAATCCCCCTCGCAAAACCTCACCTGTTTACATGGTCAGCGTTTGTCGAGGGGGCGAAAAGTGCTATTCGTCGGGTTCTGTGACGGCGTCTGTCACCGCCCCTTCCAGACCGGCGCGCGCTTTTCGACGAAGGCGAGGAAGCCTTCCGCGCCGTCTTCGGAGTAGAGGATGTCGCGCTGATTCGCCGCTTCGCGCGCCAGCGATTCGTCATAAGTGCTGTCAAGCGCGGCGCGAACCGCCGCCTTGCCGCGCCGGAGCGCCTGTGGCGACTGCCGGCTGATGTGCGCCGCGTATGCCAGCACATCCTGCATGAAGGTTTCAACCGGATAGATGCGGTTCGCCAAGCCGATCCGCTGCGCTTCTTCGGCTTCAACATCCGCGCCGGTGAACATCATCTCCAGCGCGCGCCCCAAGCCGACGATGCGCGGCAGCAGATACGTCCCGCCGCCGTCCGGGATCAGCCCGACGCGGATGAACAGTTCGGCGAAGCGGGCGCGCGCGCTGACGAGGCGAATATCACATGCCAGCGCCATGTCACAGCCGATCCCCGCCGCGAAACCGTCAACCGCCGCGATCACCGGATAGGACGCGGTGCGGATCGCCTTGAGCGTCGGCGCGTAGACGTCGGTTAGCATTTGATAAGTCTGATCGGGCGTCACGCCGCGGCTGACCGCCGCCTTAATATCCGCCCCTGACGAGAACGTGCCGCCCGCGCCGGTCAGGACGATGCAGCGCGTACCGTCGGTTTCACAAGCCATCAGCGCGTCATACAGCGCCGTCATCACGGTTTCGTCAAGCGCGTTGCGCGTCTCCGGGCGGTTGATCGTCAGCAGTGTCACGGCGTCAAAGCGTTCGATCAGCAGTGTGTCGGTCATAGCAGCCCATCCTGATTTTCAAGCGCGGATTCTGGTCTTGCTGCGGCGGCTGGTCTGGCTGCGCCCGCGGGCTTACGCGCCGTCGTGCCCCGCGACGAACGCGGTGCATCCTTCGCCTCGCGCGCGGCGGGTTTCTTCTCGCTCGATTTCTTCGGCGGCGACGACTTCGCCTTGAGCAGCCGCTGAAGTTCGGTCAGCAGCACGTCGCTGTTGATGTAATCGCCCTTCATCGGAATGTAGAGGTATGCCGCCAGCGGCAGCAGCACCAGCGCCGGCGCGACATTGCCGCCGCTCGCGAAAAGCACGACCATTAAGCCGAGCGCGATGAACACCAACGCCTGCCCTTGACGATCGACGCCCGTCGCCACGTTCCCACGAATCACCGTGACGCCATTTTCGCGTTCGAGCCGGGCGTGCAGATGTGTCCGGCGATTGAACCGCCCGACGACGCGCGTCGACGTGCTGATCGAGAACGCGCCACCCTTCTCAACCCAGCCGTCGATCGCCGGGCGCGTCGATGTTTCCTTCGCCTGCATCCGCGCGTTGATCGCCGTCAGGCACTGCGCGACAGTCTTATCGGTATAAAGCTCAAAACGCACGGGTACTACTCCAAATTCTGCTTTATTACAGCGGGTTCGGCTGTCTACCAAGTCCCCGCTCTTACTTAAGGTATGCGTGCAAACTTGAAACCTCACCCCGTTTCGCTCCGCTCAACCGCCCCTCAGTCTCCGTAGGGAGAGGGGCAGCACGACCGAAGGTTGTGCGGGGCGAGGTTCACTGTACGGAACATACGTCCCCGCTCTTACTGTCTACTGTGAACTGTAAACTGTCCACTTCTACAGCAGCGGTATCGTCTGCCCGCCGTCGATGACGAACACCTGTCCCGTCGTGAAGTCCGACGCGGGAGACGCCAGAAACAGCGCGATTCCGGCGATGTCTTCCGGCTCGCCGATGCGCTGGAGCGGCGTCCGCTGGATGACCGCGTCGGCAATCGTCGGATTGTCCCACAAGGCGCGGGCAAACTTCGTCTTGACCAGCCCCGGCGCGATGGCGTTGACGTGGATGTTGTCGGACGCCAGTTCCATCGCCAGCGTCTGCGTCAGGCTGATGACCGCCGCCTTCGTCATGCTGTAAATGCCCTGCATCGTGCCGGGGCGCAAGCCGTTGACCGAGGCGATGTTGATGATCTTGCCGCCGCCAGCGGCGCGCATGTGCGGCACGACCGCTTGCGTCAGCCAGACGTTGCCCATCAGGTTCACTTCGATCGTCTTTTGCCACAGGCTGTCTTCGGCGTCGAGCAGCGCCCCGAAGTGGGGATTGGTCGCCGCGTTGTTGACGAGGATGTCGATCCTGCTGAACGCCTCGACAGTCGACGCCACAAGCGCCTGAAGCGCCGCCTTGTCGCCGTTGTGCGCGGCGATGCCGACTGCCTCACCGCCCGCCTCGCGGATGCGCGCTGCGGCTTCGTCAAGCCCTTCCTGTTTGCGACCGCTCAGGACGACCTTCGCTCCGGCGGACGCCAGCGCTTCGGCGATCGCCTGTCCGATGCCGCGTGACGCCCCCGTGATGATCGCCACTTTGCCGCTGATGTCGAAGCGTGAGTCCATGTCAACCGTTCTCCATGAGGGGTAGCCACACCTCAAATTATCCGTTCGTTGGCGGCTTGCGTCAACTCGACGGCGGAGCGTTAAGGCAACAGACCGCGCGAGT
>JAEVZT010000254.1 GCA_023392115.1 Chloroflexota bacterium | reverse complement strand
GCTACAAGGTGACGAAGGCAAATAACGCCTTTATGGCGCTCAAAATGCTCGACACCGTCACGCCTGACCTTTTCGTGCTCGACATCATGATGCCGCACCTGAATGGCATCGAACTGTGTCGCCGGCTGCGCGATGCGGACAAGACGACCGACACACCAATTCTGGTGCTCTCCGCCATGAGCGACAAAGAGACGATCCAGAAGTGCTTGGACGCCGGCGCAAGCGCCTATCTGTGCAAGTCCGATTTGCTCAATTTGCCAAGTGTCGTCTACCAGCTTCTGCAAGCCGCACCCGCCCGCGCGGGTTGGTCTGACAGGGCGCAGTAGACCCGAACGTTACCAGAAGACAGAAACCTTAGCCGATGTGCGCCGCGGCGTAGTGCGCCAGACTCATCACCGTGAGCTGTGGATTGACGGTGGTCGACGTCGGGAACACGCTGGCGTCACAGACGTACAGGTTGTCGTAACCAAAGACCTTAAAATCCTGCCCGACGACACTGTCGCGGGGAGACGTCCCAACGGCATTCCCCCCTTGCGGGTGACCCGTGCCGAGCAGAATGTCTTCATCCCGCTGGACGAGGTCACGCAGTTGATCGACCTCGCTCTGGGCAGACATAACGGCGCGCCCGCTGCGATAGCTGACGTAGCGGCGGGTAGAGGCATAGACCTCAAGCGCGCCGGCGGCAAACATGATGTCGCCAAGAATCACCAGCGCATCGACAAGCTTTTTCAAGTCCCCTGCGCTCGGCTGAAACACCACATCCGGTCCGCCCGTGATCAGCGCGGGCGTGAGATAGGCATTCGACTCCGTACCTACGAGCACGCCGACTGCCGCCATCCGGTTGTAGTGCTGCATATTCTGAAAATGCGTTTCTAACCATCCCGGCATTGCCAGCGCCTGCGCGACCGGCGGGTTGTACCACGTCTCATAGACGAAACCCGGATGCTCGTCCAACGACAGGTAATGCGCGATCTGCAATCCGTCGTAGCTGTTCAGTTCCCTGTCGAACAGCGCGTGAAGCGGGCTGCCCATGTTGAACGACAAGCCCCTTCCGACCGGCAGGCGGTCTTTCCGCCCGATGCCGCTCTGCATCAACAACCAACTTGACGCAATTGTTCCGGCGCTGACGATCACCGTCTTCGGGCGGTCGATGATGAGTTTACGTTTGCCGCCGACCTGCACGTGAACCTGCGTGATCGTGCCGTTTTCTTCCGCCAGCTTGACCACCTCGGCTTCCGACAGGATGCGCAGATTGTCCGCGCCGCATTTGTGCTGCGCGCTCGGCAGGACTTCGTCGAGCATCGACAGCTTGCGTCCGTAGCGACAGCCGATGTTGCAGTAGCCGCACCCTAGACAGTCGACGATGTTCGCCTGAATCACGTCGTACTGATAGCCGTTGCGCCCTTGGAAATACTTGTGTACCCCTTGGGTGATGACGCCATCACCGTGATTGAGCACGCCGCCGTCGAGCGGCTTGCGCGTCCCGGCGCTAATCGGCTGAATCCGCATCCGCTTCCGCACCGCCGCCTGTGACTCGTAGAAGCGCGCGGGATCAATCGCCGTCCCCGTCCCCCGACCGTTCCAGACATCCAGCACGCGCTGCGGCGTGTCGAAGCACACGGCATTATTGACGACCGTCGTCCCGCCGACGCAGCTTCCCTGCAAAATGGTGAAGCGCAGCGCCTGCGAGATTTGCAGCGCGCCATCGCTGTACAGGCGGCTGATCATGTCGACCTCGTCCTCGTTGAAGTCGTCAGGGTGGACGTACAGCCCCTTCTCAAGCAGCAGCACGCGCCGCCCCTGTTCCACCAGCTGTTCGGCGAGGATCGATCCTGCCGCCCCTGAGCCGACGATCACGACGTCGGCATCCCTGATAACGTCGATCCCCTCGCGCTCGATCACGTCAGGCGTCGTCACCGCCAGCGGCGGATGGGGTCGGCGCGGCGTAATGTCGAAGTCCTTTGTACGACGCGAAAACGGCACGTAGCCGATCCCCGTGTCATCCTCGCGCCTGTCCCACACATCCGGGTTGTTGTAATAGCCGATGTAGGTCAGCTGCATGTTGAAACGCAGCATCGCTTCGAGCAAGCCGGTGAAGCTCAGGGCGGCATCCGCGTCCGCCGCCGACCGCCCCTGCACGCGCAGCAGCGCGACGTTGAACGCGCGGACGACGGCATTAATCGCCCTGTAGAGCGGATTCGGGTTGATGATTTCCTCTTTGAAGCGCGCGTTGATGAATGCCTGCCGCGCTTCGGGATAGAGGTAGTTGATCGGCTGCTTGAGCCAGATGAGCGGGGACAATTGCAGCCCGATCGCCGCCAGTTTCGCCAGCCGCAGCCGGGTTGAGCGGAACGACTTCAAATAGCGATCGGTCAGCAGCACGATCTCGTGCGCCGGAACGCGTTCGGCTTCACCACCGGAAACCAGCGTCTCCGCCGTCGCTTCGAGGGCGCGAAACTCCGACGGGCTGAGAAAGCCGAGATCGTTCAGCAGCCAGCGGTTGATCTGGCGGTTGAGGAAGAATAATCCGGCGACGACAACCGCGTCGAGGATCAGCGCGCCGAGCATCAGCGTCTGGTGCCCGAGGATCGTTCCACCGATGACGATTTGATAGTTACCGAAGCGTTCGACGCCAAGCAATAGGAACAGCGCGACGGCGAAAAACGAGATCAGGTTGCCGGCGATCAAGACGCTGATCGACTGCGTGTGCTGCGTGTAGCGCCGCACGTCGAGCGCGACCGGCAGCGCGCACAAGCCGAGCAGCGCCAGCTTGACCGACGAACCGACGAGCATCAGCGGGTTATTGATCAGGTCGGCTTCGGATGCGCCGGCAAGGAAGGGAAAACCCAGATTGGCGACAGCCGCGCCGAGCGACCCCAGCGCGAACAGCGCCAGCACGATCTGCGTAATGCGCTCCCACGTCGAAACCGGCTTGTCAGGTATCCAAGGCAGCCACGGCGGCTGAAGCGTCTTCTGCGCCGCGTTCAGCGCGTAGCCGGTAATGGCGGCAAGGGCGGCAAAGGTGATCGCGGTGACGAGCAGCCCGACGGTTTGTGCCGCGCCGACCCGGCTGGCGAGCATCAGCAGGCAGGCGACTGCGCCGGTGACGAATCCGCCGATCAGCGCGTAGATCAGCGGGCGGTAGCGGCGCACGTCGGCGGCGCTCAACCACGCGAGGAACGCAATCAGCCCGACTCCGGCGATCGTGTTGGTGATCCAGAACGCCGGAGCGCGGAACAGCGGCGCGTCGGGCATTAGCAGCGCCCCGATCAACAGCAGCAGATCGAGCGCCGTCAGCAGAGCTGCGAGCGCCGTTAACAGGCGTGCAAGGGCGTGTTCCGCCTGCGTTCGACCGGATGGAGAGTTCATGATCACACTCCGCGCACTACGCGATCGACGTATAGGGATGTCAGCAGTTTTCTACAGCGCTGAATCCACTATACGATCGAACGCGGGTTTTGCGAAAGCGTGATCAGGCGTCCGTCGTCTCGTCCTTGTCCTCGAGATAGACCTGCGCCACCCGTGCGCGATAATCGTCATACGTGGCATCGAACAGCGCCGCCGATTCTTCGCTGCCGATAAGGACGCTGCTCGTCAGAACGTGCGGCGGCTGCCCGCGCTGCGTCAGTTCGTCGGCGACCATCGACTTGAGCGCATTGACGATCACGGCGTAGCCAATCGTCGAGCCGGGACCGACCGGGTACGCCAGATTCTCGACATGCACGAGCGCGTCGCCGGGGGGCGTGCAGTTGTCGAGGATGACGTCGGCGATGTCGATCAGCTTCTTGCCTGAAGAGTGTTTCGGCGCTGACGCCTGACAGTGCTCGACCGACACGACGGCGATCACCGGCATACCGCGTGCCTTCGCGCCGAGCGCCACGTCGATCACGACGGCGTTGACGCCGCTGTTGGAGAAGATCATGAAGCTGTCGCGCGGGCGGAAGACGAAGTTCCGCAGGATGATCTCGCCGAAACCCTCGATCCGTTCCAGAAACATCGCCTGCCGCTGACCGTTCGCGCCGACAACCTGCGTGTGATACGTCATCGACAGCTCGACAATCGGGTGGAAGCCGGGGAAGCTGCCGTGGCGGGGAAACATTTCCTCGATCGGGATGCGGGAGTGTCCCGTCCCGAACAGATGTACCAGCCCGCCCGACGCGATCGAATCGGCGCAAAGCTGTGCCGCCCGCGCGATCGCGTGCATCTGCGTATCGCGGATACGCTGCACAATTCCGGCGGCAGCGTCGATAAAATCCAAACCGGGTTGAACCCTAACCGTCATCCACCATCCCCTTGATACTTGTTAGTTCTGCTGTGCTGCCCAGATCGCCGCGCCGATCACGCCCGCGTTCTGCCCGAGCGCCGCGCGGACAATCCGCACCTGATCGAGCGCGACGGTATGGCAGCGTTCGTACACCGCCGCCCGCACCGGGTCGAGCAGCCAGTCGCCAAGCTGCGACACACCGCCGCCAATCACCACCGTGTCGGCGCTCAGGATCACCAGCACGTTGGCAATGCCAATCCCCAGATACGTCCCCGCGCGGTTGAGAATGCCGCAGGCAGCGCCATCGCCCGCCTGCGCCGCCTGTTTGATCAGCTCCGGCGTTATCCTGTCAAGATCGTTCGCCGCGAGAGTCGCGATCACGCCGTCAGGCTGCTCGCGCGCCGCTTGGACGCCGCTCGCCGGGATGGCG
>JAEVZT010000248.1 GCA_023392115.1 Chloroflexota bacterium | reverse complement strand
CCCTCGCTGGCGCTGTTGGCGGCGCGGATGTCAGAGCAGTACCAGATCTCGTATGTCTGGCAGGTGTCCGACCCGAACACGCCGACGTTCTACCGCTTTACGGCATTGTGGGGGTCGCAGCAGGGATCGCTCCTGTTCTGGTGCCTACTGATGAGCCTGTTCGCGTTCGTGGCGACGCTGCTCAACTGGCGGCGCAACCGCCCGCTGATGCCGTATTTTGTCGCCTACACAATGGCGACGCTGGCGTTCTTCATTGGGCTGGCGCTGTTCCTCGAGAACCCGTTCCTGCGCTACTGGATCACGCCCGATCTCGGCGCGAACGCCTCCGTTCCCGCCTACGCGCTGATCCCGGCAAACGCCGTCGCGCCGAACTCGATGCTGCTCGCGCAGACCGCGCGCGGCTTAAACCCACTCCTGCGCCATTTCGGCATGATCATCCACCCGCCGATGCTGTATCTCGGCTTCGTCGGCTTCCTGATCCCGTTCGCCTTCGCCATGTCGGCGCTCGCGTCGGGCGACCTGTCGACCAACTGGATCAAGGCGACGCGGCGTTGGACGCTGATCGCGTGGCTGTTCCTGAGCCTCGGCTTGCTGCTCGGCGGGCGCTGGGCGTATGACGTACTCGGCTGGGGCGGCTACTGGGGCTGGGATCCAGTCGAGAACGCGGCGTTCATCCCGTGGCTCGTCGGGACAGCGTTCCTGCACAGCATCATGATTCAGGAAAAGCGCGGCATGTTGAAGACGTGGAATATGTTCCTCGTCATCTGCACCTTCTCCGCCGTGATCTTCGGCACGTTCGCCACGCGCAGCGGTCTTGTTGACAGCGTCCACAGCTTCGCCCAGAGCGGCATCGGCACGCCGATGTTCCTCTTCTGGGGCATCACGACGCTCATCTCGGTCGGCTTGATCATGTACCGGCGCAATCAGGGCAAGCTGCGCGACGAACACGGTTTCGCCGGCATCCTCAGCCGCGAGAGCCTGTTCGTCCTCAACAACGTCGTCTTCGTCGCGCTGGCAGTCGCAGTCTTCATGGGCAGCTTCGGCTTGCCAATCCTGTCCGAACTGGTCTACAACACCGACATCACGCTCGGCGCGTCGTACTTCAACACCGTGACCGCGCCGCTGTTCGTCGTCATGTATATTCTGATGGGCGTCGCGCCGCTGTCGGCATGGGGCGCGACTTCAGCGCGACGGCTCGGTCGGCTGGTGCTCGTGCCGGTCATCCTCACGCTGATCACGCTGGTGGTCATCTTCATCAGCGGCGTCCACGACGCGGGCGCGCTGTTCGGTTACGGCGTCGTCATCCTCGCGGGCTTCGTCGCGCTCTATGAAACCTATCGCGGCGCGAAAGCGCGGCAGAAGAACACGCGCGAGTCGCTGCCACGCGCGATGGCGTCGATCTTCGGGCGCAACCGCCGCCGCTACGGTGGCTTCATCGTCCACCTCGGCATCACCGTGATCGGCATCGGCGTCATCGGCAGCACGCTGTTCCAGATGGAAACGCAGCAGACGTTGAGCGCCGGCGAAACCCTGTCGATCGGTGACTACACCATGCGCTATGAGCGCTTCCTCGACGGTCAAATCGCGGACGACGGTCGCGTGATGCAGATCGCCGAAGTGACCGTGCTCCGCAACGGGAGCGAAGTCGCGCAGCTCCGCCCGCGCCACGATCTATTCCCGGGCGCGACAGGCATGAACCAGATGAACATCGCGGGGGCGCACAGCACGCTTGAAAACGACTTCTATGTCCTTCTGGCAGGATGGCAAAACGGCGGTCAAACGGCGACCTTCAAGGTCTACATCAATCCGCTGATCAACCTCGTCTGGTGGGGCGGATTGATTCTGATCCTCGGCACGGTGATCTCCGTCGCGCCGAGCGATCCTCTGCCCGCTCGCCTGCGCGAGCGCGACACGGCGTTGAGCCGCGCGGGGGCGTCGGCATGAAGAATCACGGCATGTTTGCTCCCCTCTCCGGATTCGGGGAGGGGTCGGGGGTGGGGTTAGTACGACTCCTGTTTGGCATCGCGCTCCTGCTCATGCTGATCGCCGCGCTGCCCGCGCTGGCACAGGAAGGCGGCGTCACCGCCGACGAGGTGAACGCAATCGCCAAGGGCTTGTACTGCCCGGTCTGCCCCAACGAAACGCTCGACGCGTGCCAGACGCAGGCATGCGTCCAGTGGCGCGCAGAAATCCGCGATCAGCTTGAGGAAGGGCAAACGCCCGATCAGGTGGTCGCCAACTTCGTCGAGCGCTACGGCGACCGGGTCGTGCCGATCCCGCAAGACCCGACCCTGCGCACATTGTCGCTGATCACGCCGTACATCATCGCGCTTGTGGCGCTGATCGCCGGAGCCGCCACCTTCCTGCGCTGGCGCGCTGCCAGTCCAAAGGCGGTCGCGGACAACACACCGCCCGACACGCCCGCGAAAGACGACCCCTACCGCTCGATGCTTGAACGAGATTTATCGGAATAACGCATGTCTGACATCGACATTCTGAAACAGCTCGAAGACTCGGAGGAATCGCCACGGCGACGCGGTTTGAGCCTCGGCTCGATCGTTCTGCTGGTCGGGATTCTGGCGACGGTCGTCGTCTTCGGGATCGCGCTCGTGCGCCAG
>JAEVZT010000186.1 GCA_023392115.1 Chloroflexota bacterium | reverse complement strand
CGCCATCACATCAAAGCGAAGAATGACTTTTGACAAATCGGGGGGGGTGGACGCTGACGGGCCGCCCGAATACGGATTGCCCGAATACGGGTCAAGAAGGACGACGCCGACGAAACTCATCAATACCAAGATGAACGAAACTATACATAGTCCTATTAAGACAGCCTTGGGATTGACCTGCACTCTTGCTGACGAGACGGTTGGCATCGATTGAACCTGCTTCAGTGTGAGATCAGACATTGGAACGCCTTAGAGACGATACGCCCAAGCACACAATGACCATCCCCTGAAGCGCAGCGGCACATTAGGGGTACGCAGTGAATCTCAGAGATGCTTAATGGGGACGCTACACCGAGCCTTGGGAACTACGCGGCTGAGTTTCTAATATTTATTTTAACTTTAATTTGTAGTTTGTCAACTGATGCCAAATACCCTGAGTCTGGCGCAGCGTCAGGCGAAGCGATCATGTCTCACTTGAGTTGTTCAGCCGGAAGCCATGCCCACGCACGGTGATGATGTACTGCCAATGCGGATCGACCTCAGCTAGACGGTCGCGCAAGCGGCGAACGAGCGCATCGATCGCCTGTTCGCTCACACCCTCGCCGATGACGTCGGGCCAAACGGTTTCGACGACTTTATCGCGCGTGCAAATCCGTCCCGCACTGCTGTAGAGCAGCTCCAACAGCCGGTACTGCGGCGGACTCAGCGGCGGGTCGAGTTCGACATCGTTGACAAAGACGCGGCGGGCGTCGGGTTCGAGACGCAGCCGACCGCCGCCGATGCTCTGCGGGACTTCGAACGGAAGCGGAGCCGTCGCGCCCGAGCCGATGAACTGGAGGCGAATGGCGAGCGCGAGCGAAATTTGGTCACTATCCTGAAGCCGGTGCGTTCCTTTCAACTCTTGACCGTTGACCCATGTTCCGTTTCGGCTCTCCAAATCCTGAACATAAAAGGCGTCGCCCTCGCGGTAGATGCGGATATGGCGGCGCGATACTTGGCGCTCAGGCAGAACAATGTCGCACTCCTCTCCACGTCCGATGACGACACTATCCTTCGAGAGCACCCACTGAGTCTCTCGCATCTTGTCGCTGTGGATGATCAATAAGGGTCGATCCAGACTCGATTCGGACATGAAGGGGCTGCTCCTGAATTTCTCGCCTGCATCCGTTAAGACAATGAATTATACACGCGCTTTCACTGGGTAGCTAAGCGAATGACAACATTATCTGACTCGACGAAACCCGTCCACAAACCCTGATCGTTATAAACCGGCGTCGCGACCGCGCCCTGCGCCTGAACAACTTGCCCGCGGGTGTTGTTACGGTAGAAAGCGCGCACCTGCGCTGACCCGCTTGTCAGGCTGGGGTCGACAAGGACGTTGCCCGCCGGGAATTCTTCGGTGTGAATGCAGCGCTGGCGGGGACCGAGCAGGCGAATGTTCGCTTCGGCGACCGTCTGCCCGGTGGTGACCGGCGCGCCCGCCGTCAGTCCATTGGGGGGCGTGAAGATCAAGCCGAGTCCGTTCGCGCCCGAGTCGCCGACGACGACACTGTCCGGGTTGTAGATGATCGGGACTGTGCCGAGCGAGTTGTTCGTGACGATGATCTGGATGATCAAGCTGCCCGCCGGATCGGTCGGTAATGCCGACGTGACGACGCGCAGGCTGATCGGATCGACCGCCGAGCGCCCAATTAACGACTGGTGGTTGCCCCGATCCTCGGCGGTGCGCAGCCACGCGCAAGGAATCCCCTCGTAGAACTGTGGGAAGATGCCGGAGATGAACCGCGGAAGGTTGCCGGGTCCGGCGATGACCAGCAGGAGAAGCAGCAGAATCATCCCGACGACCATGTTCATGTTACCGGAGCGACGAAACATACCAGCCCTTTACGTCTCTTCTTCGAGCCACGACGCAGCAGCGATGGTCACTTTCTGAGCGTCGAGACTATCACAGTCAAGCCACAGGATACCCCGATCATGACCGCGAAACCAAGTCAGCTGGCGGCGGATGAAGTCGTGCGTGGCAAAGCGTGTCGCTTCGACGGCTTGCTCCAGCGGCACGCCGTCGAGCACGTGGGCGGCGAGCTGACTGTAGCCAAGCCCACTCATCGATGGCAGGCGGCGGTCATATCCCCGCGCCAGCAGCGCGCGTATCTCGTCGAGAAATCCTGCACGCATCATCGCGTCCAACCGCGCATCGGCGCGCGCGTACAGCCGTTCGCGCTGTGCCGTCAATCCAATCTGCATAACGCGGTAGGGCGGGGGCGTCGAGCGGCGCTGCTCGCTGAAAGTTCGCCCTGTCGCCTCGATCACTTCGATGGCGCGGACAACGCGGCGAACGTTGCGCGGGTCGATGTACTGCTGTGCTTCAGGGTCGCGTGCGATCAGGCGCTCGAACAGGGCTTGCGTGCCGTGATGGGCGGCATAGCGTTCGAGATCGGCGCGCAGTTCGGGGTTCGGCGCGACTTCGGGCGGCGTCCAGCCTTCGATGACGGCAGTGATGTACTGCCCCGTTCCACCGACGAGCAGCGGCAGCCTGCCGCGCGCGTGGATGTCGTCAATCGCGGCGTATGCGAGTCGCTGGTACTGCGCCAGCGAAACGTTCTGATCAGGGGGCACGACGTCGATCAGATGGTGGATGGCTTGCGCGCGTTCTTCCGGTGTTGGTTTTCCCGTGCCAATGTCCATTTCCCGGTAGATCTGACGGCTGTCGGCGCTGACGATCTCGCCGTCAAGCGCCTGCGCCAGAGCGATGCCGAGCG
>JAEVZT010000185.1 GCA_023392115.1 Chloroflexota bacterium | reverse complement strand
GTCCGGTGACCGAGCTGCTCGCGCCGGGGAATGCCGCCCACGAGCGCTGGATGGACATGCTCGACAACATCGCCGATGGCTTGCAGGAGCTGGAAGATGCTGGCGTCGTCGTCATTTGGCGTCCGCTGCACGAAATGAACGGCAGGTGGGCGTGGTGGCATCAGCAGACGGCGCAGAATTATACGACGCTGTGGCGTCACATGTTCGACTACTTCACCAACGTCAGGGGGCTTGATAACCTGCTCTGGGCATACAGCCCGATGATGAACATGTCGCGCTGGGACTACCGTGCCACCTATCACTATCCCGGCGATCAGTATGTCGATCTCGTGGGTCTGGATAAGTACATGGACATTGGCGAAGACCCGCTTCAGTTGAACCGCTGGGGTGAGTACGACGATCTGCTGTCGACCGGCAAGCCGATCGGCTTGTTCGAGTTTGGTCCGCTGCCCGCCACCGGAGAAGGGGCGGACACCGTCAAGTACGATTACGCCAACCTGATCCGCGACATTCGCGCTCGCTACCCCAAAATTGTCCTGTTTCAAGCGTGGGAATGGGTCTGGCAAATTGGCAACCATTCGAATGCCGAAGGACTGCTCAACGATCCGTGGGTGATCACACGCGGGGAACTGCCGAACTGGTCAAGGCTCGCCGCTGCGGAAGAGGATGAGTCATAGCGGGGGAGGCGCGGTGAAAAACCGCGCTTTTCTTTATACGCCTAAAACCGCGAAACGAAACCTAGAGATTGTGTGTAGATCGTAAAATTCTTCGAAACTAGGTAAATTTCGTCGAGCGCAGCGTGCAATTTCGAGTATGATAAAGGTGCATTCCACATCAACCGTCCAAATTTCAATATCGTTTGCCACTACGCATAACGAAAAGGCAGAGCCTCATGAATGCACCGAATCTACCATGGAATGCCGCTACTGTTCGATCAAGTAAGCAGAACAGAGGTGGAATGACCACGATGTCGTACGCGAAGGTCGCCGTGTTGTCAGATACACCGCGAGAAAAAACGATCTGTGTCGAATTTGAGCGTGACGCGCCGACGCGCGCGACGCAGGTACTCAGCGTGCTCGTACCCGGAAAATCGAGCCGGTCGCAGGTTATGGTGACGGTGATTGTCAAGAATGCACATCTGCCACAGCAGACGATCAAAGCGTTGGCAAAGGATTTCATCTTGGGCAACCTGCCCTTGAGCGGAGGGCTTCTACTCAACGCCGAAGCATAGGAGTTTAGCAGCCCCATCGCATAAAGGATTTCGACCACATGCTTAGTGAAACGCAGGATCAGCGGCTGTCAGCGCTGGTCGAGCAGTTTCTTTCACAGGCGCGCGAGTCGCGCAAGGTTTCCGAAAACACGCATTTGCCGCGCCCGGCACGCGTGCGCGCGCTCGGCTTCGCCGAGGGGCTGGAAGCGGCGGCGCGCAAAATACAGCTGACGTTCGACGAGAGCGCGAAAGATCAACCGGCGGACGTGTAAGCGCACGGCGATACAACCCGGTTCGGGTGCATCGTCAACCTCACCCGTTTTGCCGCGCTCAACAGCTCCTCCACCAACGCGAAGCGGCGAGGGGACGGGAGTCGAAGCAAGCAGGGTGAGGTTCTACGAAATACAGCAAATCACGCGAGCGGGTCGACGAGCAGTTCGATTTGCAGCTCGAGCAGACCTAGCGTGAGATCGTCGTGGTGGTGGAGCGGGACAAAGTCGTTCGGTTCGAGTTTTTTGCCATTCAGGCGCGTGCCGTTGGCGCTGCCCAGATCGGCGACGTAGACGCCCTCGCCTTCGGCTTTAATGTGGAGATGTTTGCGCGAGACCCCAGCCGTTTCGGCATCGAAGGGACGCAAGTCGACGATTGGCACATCGCTTCCATCCGGCGCAATTCGCCCCAGAATGATCGACTCGGTCATGTCGGTCACGATTTTCACACCTACGCCTTTGACAATGAAACCGATTCGCCATGGACGCAGCAAGCCGATGTCGACGCCCGGTTTCGCCGGCGTGGTAGAGATCATCACCGGGCGGGTATCTGACAGCTTACCCGTCTTGCGCGCACTTATGTTAATTGCCATTCAGACGCCTCTCGCCGTAACACTTACATACATTAAAATAT
Source organism: Chloroflexota bacterium (assembly GCA_023392115.1). Taxonomy (GTDB): domain Bacteria; phylum Chloroflexota; class Anaerolineae; order Aggregatilineales; family Phototrophicaceae; genus Flexifilum. The sequence continues at coordinate 3,343 of JAEVZT010000185.1, read as the reverse complement.
AGCATAGATCGATCGAAGAATCAGTTTGGAAGGGCATGTGAAGACAAAGCGCGGTCTTATCTTGCTGCTGACGAAGAACAGCGAACACTGGGTACTGCCCCATGTCGAGGAAAATCACGAGTTCATCGTCAGCGATGATCTTCAGGGTGCTGTAAAAACCCTCAACAATATCCGTTACGACCTGATCATGCTTGATGACCTGCTCCTGCGCGAGCAGATCGGCGACGTGGTGACCGAGTTGAAGCGGCGCTTCCCGACGCTGCCGATCGTCATCCTAACCGACAATACCGATCCCGATTATTATACGAGCATGGTTCGCGCCGGCGTCGACGATCTCCTGTCGCAGCGGCTGTCGGCGGAAGAGCTTCAGTATCACGTTCGGCTGATGCTCAAGCTGCACAGCCAGAACCGGGCGCTGGTGCAGCGCAACCAGAACCTGCATCTCGTGGCGTCGCTGCCGCGCTTGCTCGACGGCACGAGCGAGCCGCGCTCGACGATCTTGCAGGCAATTCGCTTCATTAGCACGATGTTCCGGCTCGAAGGCGTGGCGATCGTCCTGCGCGAAAACGACTTCTTTCGCATGTACGTCGGCAACAGCGACTTTGTCGGCAAGAACCAGCTTTTCGAGAGCGTGCTTCACCCCGGCGATTACGATCCGTTTCTGTGGACGATCCGCAGCGGCTTGATGCAGGTGTTTGAACGCATCGAGGATAACCCGTACTACGTGCCGATCCCGATCATGGCGAATGCGTCGGTGACGGCGATCGTCCCGCTTGTGCAGGGGAAAAATCGCATCGGCGCGGTTGGCATTTTCAATGCCCCCGGTACGGAGGTAACCAACGAGGAATTGTTCATTTACGAGCAGTTCGCGTCGCAGTTGTCGGCGGTGCTGCGGACGGCATACCAGCATCACGAGCAGCGCCTGAATCTGCAAGCGAACCAGCATTTGCTCAATACGTGGCGTGCGTTCGCCGACGTTCATTCGCCGGTTGAGGTCGCCGAGGCGCTGACGAATGTGGTTGCCGACGTCCCGCTTGTCACGCGGGTCGTCGTCTGGCTGCATGACGAGGCATGCGTCGATAACTACGAGGGGCGGATCGTCAGCCAGCTTCCCGATCTTGACACCGAGGCGATGAATTGGGGCTTAGGCTACCAGTTGAACGGCGATCTCCAGCCGCGCGTCATCTCGCTCGACAGCGACCCGGTGCTGCATCCCCTGCTTGAGGCGATGTCGACGCCGCAGGTGATCGCGTTCCCGATCGTCGGCGCAAATGAGCTGCTTGGCAGCGTTTTTCTCAGCGTGGTTGAAGGTTACGCCATCGACAGCAGCCTGATCAATCACATCCTTCAGATCGCCGTCTCCGCGCTCGAACGGGTTCACCTCAACGCGACGATCTACGAGAGTCACGGGCGCGTCTTGTCGATCCTCGTCAGCATCGGCGAAGGCATTTTCTTCGTCAACGGCGAGAACCAGATCGCCGTCTGCAACCCGCAGGTCAACGAGCTGACGCACATTCCGCCGATGAATTTCCTCAATCAAGACGTCGACGTGCTGCTGCGCGCCATCGCCAACGAGGCGCAGTCGCCCGCGCACGCGTACGCCCAGCTTCAAGCGGCGCAGGAGAGCATCCGCGGCGGCGCCGACGAGCTGCCGATCGTCAGCGTGACGCTGGCGGATGGCGAAGAAGTCCTGATCGACTTCGTCAAGGTGTTCGACGAGGACGATGGTTCGGTCAACTGGGTCGGCGTCGTCCGCTCGTCGGCTGCCGTCCGCGAGACTGCCCGCTTCGACACGCTGTTCGAGCGGATTCGGACGCCGTTCGCGCAGGCGCGCAGCCTCGTCTCGACGCTGTCCGAAGAACATGGACACTTGAGCTACGGCGAGCGCCAGCGACTGCTGAACGAAATCGAGAACGGGATCGACAGGATGTCGCGCCAGTGGGACAACGTCGTCGACCTGTACCGCTTGCAGTATGGCGGCTTGGCGATCCAGCGGCAGAACGTACGCGTCGGCGAAGTGATCGACCGCCTGCTCAACAGCCGGCAGTTGAACCGCTTCTACCGGCAGATTCAGGTTGACATGCCGCAGCCGTCGCCGTCGGTGCTGGCGGATGAGTTCAGCCTCGAACGGGCGTTGATGCAGTTTATTCAGCGCGCGATCGACAGCTCATCGGCGGGCGCGCCGGTCGTCATCCGCGTTGCGAATGGCGGGGGCAGCGTCGAGATCGCCGTCGAGGACGAGGGCGCGCCGCTGTCGGTCACGCAGCTTGATCTGCCCGATGATGATGGGGTGCACCTCGGCATCTACATCGCCGGCGAGTTGATCCGGCGCAACGGCGGCTACGTTCGCGCCATGAGCAACGGTCGCAACGTGGTCACAATGACCCTGCCGTCGAGCGCGCCCGTGCCCGAACTGGCGAAAGGCGATTCGACCGAGATTAGACCCGCTGCTCCGGTGATTCCGGTGGCAGTCGCAGCCGCGCGCGCGCCGCAGCGCGAGCCAAACCGGATCATGCTGATTCAGGGGAAGTCGAAGCTGACCGACCTGCTCGGCAGCCTGCTCGCCGAGGAAGACTACGAACTGATCGACTATGACAGCGCCGACGAGGCGCTGCCAGCGCTGACCGAAGCCTACTGGGACTTGGTGATCCTCGACGTAAAACTGCCCGATCGCAGCGGCGTCGAAGTCTGCAAGCGCATCCGCCAGCGTTCAGAAGTGCCGATCTTGCTCGTCTCTGACGACGGGTCGGGGCAGGAGAAAGCCGACGGCTTGAACGCCGGCGCTGACGATTACATCACCAACCCGATCAGCGACGACGAACTGCTGGCGCGCGTCCGCGTGATCTTCAACCGCCGCCACATCGCCGACCGGACGAGCGAGCCGCTGCTGATCGACAACCTGTATATCGACTTCGCCCGCCGGATGGTGTTCCTCGACAACGAGCCGGTCGAACTGACGCGCATCGAATATGACCTGCTGTACACGCTGGTGATGAACAAGGGGCAGACGGTCACGCACAAGCAGCTCTTGAGTCAGGTCTGGGGACCGGAGCATCAGGGCGAAACGCAGTACCTGTGGGTGAACATCAGCCGCCTGCGCAAGAAGCTCGAACCGACGGCGGACAGCCCGCGTTACATCCGCACGCAGCCGGGCGTCGGCTACTACTTCGACGCCTCGTAAATTCGCATGGCGCTCGCCTGAAAGCCGGCGCAACTCCTTGACGTTTCCCTGCGTATAAGGAGTTGTGAACGACGGTTATCGAGGGAGAGCGCCATGCATCAACGCTGGGAATACCTGACGACGTTTGTCGAGGCGGACGCCCGCCGTGAGGAAGATTACCTG
>JAEVZT010000139.1 GCA_023392115.1 Chloroflexota bacterium | reverse complement strand
CTTCTACACGGCGCAGGGACCGATGGGCGCGGCGCTTCCGGCGTGGCAGGTGATTTCGCGGCTGGGCGAAAAGCTCGGCGTGATGAAGACCAAGACCTCGGCGGCAGCGGTGATGTTCGAAATCACGCAGAAAGTCCCGGCGTTCGCCGGAACGCGCTACAGCGAGCTTGCGAAAGTCGATCGCCAGTTCCCGGATGTCGGCGGCGACGATATGTACTACGGCGGGACGGCGTACAAGAACAGCGGCGGTCTCGGCGTCCAGCTTGAAACAGCAGCCGATCGCGGCGAAGCGGTCGCTGAAGGCGCGGTGGCGCTGCCGACAGTCGCAAGCGGCGATCTGGTCGTCGTGCCGACGACAGTCCTCTACAACCGCGCGCGGACGTTCCGCCCGAGCGAGCAGGAAATCATGGCGGCGCGCATCGAAACACCGTTTGTCGCGCTCAACAGCGCCGATGCGGCGAGAATGAATATCAACGATGGCGACCCGGTACAGGTAAGCGCTGATGGCTCGGTGGTGCAGGTGGTCGCGCGTATCAGCGATGACACCCCCGCCGGCACTGCCCTGCTGCCGCGCCATTTGACAACCGAGGCTGTCGCGCCGCTGACCATCGCGGTCGGACAGGTGAGCAGGGTGCCGGAGCTTGTGAGGTAAGTTATGGCTCAGACGTATACCAGTCCAACCCCTTCACCCCGGCGCATCCCGCGCTGGGTGATCATCGTCGGAATCGTCGTCGTCGTCGCGGTGGTGCTGTTGATCCTGAGTGCGAACGCACTGTTCAACGCCGGCGACTCGGTGCTTCGCTTCCTGTTCGACCCGAACCGCGTCCCGGCGGATCGGGTCGTCCTGTGCTACGGCGCCAACGACAACGGCTGCGGCGTCGTCCACTCGATCATCTATTCGCTGATCTTCTTCTTCGCCATCCTGACGGGATTCGCCTACACAACACTGCTCGAACGCAAGTTCATCGCGTGGTTCCAGCACCGTTCGGGACCTAACCGCGTTGGACCGAACGGCTTGCTCCAGCCGCTGGCAGATGCGATCAAGCTGATCTTCAAGGAAGACATCATCCCGGCGGGGGCGGATCGTCCCGTGTACCTGCTCGCGCCGGTGCTCAAGGCAGTCCCGGCGTTGATCGTGCTGGCGGTCGTCCCGTTTGGACCCGACCTGCTCATCCCGTGGTTTGACGGGCTGTGGTATCGAGTGCCGCTCGGGCTAGCCGACATCAACGTCGGCGTCCTGTGGATTCTGGCGATCACCAGCCTCGGCACGTATGGCGTCGTCCTCGCCGGGTGGGCGAGCAACAACAAGTACTCGATGCTCGGCGGGCTGCGCGCGACATCGCAGATGTTGAGCTATGAACTCAGCCTCGGCTTGACGATGGCAGTGCCGATCCTGATCATGGGCAGCATGAGCGTCGGCGACATCGTGCGCGGGCAAACGTATATCTGGCAGTGGTTCGTTTTCCAGAACCCGCTGGCGGCGGGCATCCTGATGATCGCGCTGCTGGCGGAAGTCAGCCGGTCGCCGTTCGACCTGCCCGAAGCCGAGCAGGAACTGACACAGGGTTACATGACCGAGTACAGCGGCATGAAGTTCGCCCTGTTCATGATGGCGGAATATCTCGGCATGATCGCTGTCAGCGCGATCGTGGCGTCACTGTTCTTCGGCGGCTATCAGGACGGCTTTGGTCTTGTCGAGAGCCTGCCGATCCTCGGACCCTTGGTCTTGATCGGCAAGATCATCCTGCTCCTGATCGGCATGGTCTGGGTGCGCGCGACACTGCCGCGTATCCGTTACGACCGCCTGATGGCGTTTGGCTGGAAGGTGATGCTGCCGCTGGCGCTGGTCGCGGTCATGTGGACGGCGATTGCAGTGCTGATCGGCGATGCGACCGGCAGCCCGGTGGTCTACGGCATCGCTGCAGGCATCTTCTTCATCATCGTCGTCGGCATCGGCTTGATACTGCTCCAGCGTTCAGGCGAACTGCAAACCGACGCCGATGATTTTGAAAACGATCCCGTCATCACCGGCGAGCGGCGCGGATTTGGTCCGCTCGCGTTACAGGTACTCGGCGGTCTGCTGGCGATCCCGTTTGCCCTCGTCAAGGGGACGATCAGGCTGCTCGAAGGTATTGCACGACTCGCACCGGAAGAACGTAAGGACGATAAACCGGCGGCGTAAAACCGCCGGTGAGTAGGAGTTAGGTGGATGAATATCCTGCGTGGTTTTGCGACAACGTTCAAACATTTACTGGAAGAACCGGTCACGATTCAGTATCCAGAGCAGCAGAAGCCGTTCGCCGAACGTTATAAGGGGCGGCATCACCTGCGCCGCTACGAGAACGGGCTTGAGAAGTGCATCGGCTGCTCGCTGTGCGCGGCATCGTGTCCGGCGGATGCGATCTGGGTTGAAGCGGCGGAAAACACCGACGACGAACGCTACAGCCCCGGCGAACGTTACGCCAAGACCTACGAGATCAACATGATCCGCTGCATCTTCTGCGGCTACTGTGAAGATGCCTGCCCAACACAGGCGATCGAGCTGGGTCACGAGCACGAAATGAGCTTCACCACCCGCTACGAGTCGATCTTCACCAAAGACATGTTGATCGACCCCGTGCCGCCGGGCGGCGAAGACACGCCGCAGCAGGTCGAACCGGGGAAGTTCAACCGGTCAATTCCAGACATGGAAAACCCGAAATAACGATGGACGTAAGCACCTCGCTTTGAGGTGCTTTTTCTGTTCGCCTGAGGCAGTGCTACTGTGGGCTTGAGACAAACCGTGCGCTCGTCTAAAATTTTGAACTGTGTTGTGCTTGTGTTAAACTGCACAAGCCGTAGACAAAAGCGCCCAAACAGGGATTTTTAAACATGACAGAGCTCGTACTGTTTATGGCTGTCGGCGTTATCGCAGTAGCAGCTGCCGCTTACATGCTGTGGAGCGATAACGCGGTACACAGCGCCCTCTCCTTGATTGTGACAATGGGCTGCATCGCCGTCCTATTCCTGATGTTGAATGCACCCTTCCTCGCCATGATCCAGATCACGGTTTATGCCGGAGCGATCATGGTGCTTTTCCTGTTTGTTATCATGCTGCTCGGCGCGGAACGCCTGAGCGTCGATCGTGGTGAGGCGCGCGTTGAACGCCGCTTCCGCTGGTATACGCTGGTGGCGACGGCGCTGGTACTCGGCTTCGCGCTCATCATCGGCATCGTCTTCCTGACGGGCGACCTCAGCGGGCGCGACCTTCCCGGCGACCTGCCGGATGTGCGCGTCATGAATGTCGCCGCCGAAACGGGACCGATCGCCGTTTTCGCCAACGACGAGCCTGTCGCGTCTGCACTCGGCTTCGGCGACGTTTCCCCGTATACCGAACTCTCCCCGGGCGAATACACATTTTCCGTTCGTTTTGAAGACGGTCGCGTGCAGGACATTCCGGCGAACCTCGACGGCGACACGGCGCAAACGCTGATCGTTTACGGTGAAGGTGAAGACACGCAGGCGGCGCTGGTCGCCGACGATCTGAGCACCGTCACCGCCAACCGCAGCGAGCGCGTTGCCGTCTTTAACGCCTACTCCGCCCTTCCGGCGGTTCAGCTTGTCGATTTCGGTTCGGACTTCGTGCCGGACGACACGACGATCATCGTCGACGACATCGCCCCCGGTCAGGTATCGGAAGCCTTCTATGTCGAGGAAGGCGCGGTTACATGGTCATTCATCGAAGCCGGAAATGAGAACAATGTCCTCACCCGCATGAGCAGCTACCCGGTCGAACGCGACCGGAGCACGCTGATCGTCCTCGCGGCTGAGCCGACCTTCGACGGCGTCAACAATTCGATCCGCCCGGCGGCGATTCCGGTGACAGTCGAAGCCCGTCCTTCATTCGGCGGACCGCGCGCCATTGGATATCTGTTGTTCACCGACTTCATGCTGCCGTTCCAACTGCTCGGCTTGCTGCTGCTCGCGTCAATGATCGGCGCGATCGTCCTCACCCACCGCGAGGCGGAACGGGCGAAGGGTCGCGGCGTTGCGGCTCGCCGTCGTGTCAGCCGCCCGCTGGTCAACGTGATCGCGGCGCAGGTCGGTCACGATGTCGCCGGCGGTGAAGGTGGCACGGCGCAGCTTCCCGGCGTCATCGAAGAAGAGCCGGAACAGGTCAAGGAGTAAGGAGCAGCGATGTCCGTCCAGATCGACGCTTACGTGATGCTGAGCATGGTCTTATTCGTCCTTGGGGTCTTGGGCGTTTTGATTCGCCGCAATGCTATCCTCGTGTTTATGTCGGTCGAGTTGATGTTGAACGCGACAAATCTCGCGCTGGCGTCGTTCGCGCGCCAATGGGGGAGCGAGAGCGGTCATCTGTTCGTGTTCTTCATTATCACTGTCGCTGCGGCGGAAGTCGCCGTCGGGCTGGCGCTGATCGTCGCCATCTTCCGCACGAAGCGCAGCATCAACATCGACGAACTGCATCAGATGGAAGGCTAGTACAAGTACTGAGTGCTGAGTACTGAGTGCTGAGGCAGAACTTCTCAGTACTCAGTACCGGGTACTCAGTACTCCGTACTGTTGAGGGGAAACTATGGAACATTATCCACAGTTAGTACCGCTAGTCATCTTAATTCCGGCGATAGGCGCGTTCATCAACATTTTCTGGGGCTATCGGCTGGGTGAAAAAGGCGTGGCGATTGTTGGTACGACGGCGGCGGCGCTCTCGTTCGTCGTCGCGGTGCTGCTTTTCAGCTACCTGAGCGGGTCGGGTTACGAGGCGGCAATCGTCAACCCGCCGCTGCTCGACGGCTGGCTGCGTATCCCGTCCGCCGGCGTCGAAATCCCGTGGCAAATGCGCGTCGACACGCTCAGCGTGACGATGATGCTGGTCGTCACCGGCATCGGCTCGCTGATCCACGTCTACTCGATCGGCTACATGCACGGCGACCCGCGCTTCCACCGCTTCTTCGCCTACCTGAACATGTTCCTCGCCTTCATGCTCACGCTCGTCACCGGAAATAACTTCCTGATGATGTTCGTCGGCTGGGAAGGCGTGGGCTTGTGCTCGTTCCTGCTGATCGGCTTCTGGTTTGACCGCGCGCGCGGCGTCGGCTGGAAGAACAGCAACGCGGCGCGCAAGGCGTTCATCGTCAACCGCGTCGGCGACTTCGGCTTGCTGATGGCGCTGTTCCTGATGTTCTGGACGTTCGGGACGCTCGACTACTACAAGCCGGGCGAACTGGCGGTCGTCCACGCTGAAGCACACGCCGAAGAAACCGCCGTCACAGAAGAAGCGGTCGTCACCGGCGAAGGCGCGGTGATCGGCGGTGAACCGGCTGCCGAAGCCGAAACACGCCCCGCAGAAGGTGTGATCGCCGCCGAGATTGAAGGCATTGAAGGCGAAGCGGGCGTTGGCGAAGCCGGACACGACGAAGCAGCGGGCGTCGCTCATACTGATAACTCGCACCTCGCGACCGAACAAATCGGTGTTTTCGGTCAGGCGCAGCGGATGCTTGAAGAAGGGCGCGAAGTCGACTTCGGTCCCTTCAGCCTGCCGATCGAAACCGTGATCGTGATCATCACCCTGTTCATGCTGCTCGGCGCGGCAGGCAAGTCGGCGCAGATTCCGCTGTTCGTCTGGCTGCCCGACGCGATGGCAGGTCCTACGCCGGTCAGCGCGCTGATCCACGCCGCGACGATGGTCACGGCGGGCGTCTACATGATGGTACGCAGCAACGTCTTCTTCCACGAAGCCGAAGTGACCTCGTTCGTCGTCACGCTGGTCGGCGTCGGCACGGCGCTGGTCGCCGGTTTCATCGCCATCGGGCAATGGGACATCAAGCGCGTGCTGGCGTACAGTACGGTCAGCCAGCTTGGTTTTATGGTGGCGGCGGTCGGCGTTGGCGCGTATGGCGCGGCGATGTTCCACCTCGTCACGCACGCCTTCTTCAAGGCGCTGCTGTTCCTCGGCAGCGGCTCGGTGATTCACGGCGTCGAGCACGGGCATCACGACGTCATGCACCGGCGTCCGCGTCTTGAAGACAGCGCGGCGGGACATCACGACGAAGCCGCTGGACATCAGGAAGACGAGTTCGACCCGCAGGACATGCGCAACATGGGCGGCTTGCGCCGCAAGATGCCGATCACCTACTGGACGTATGTCATCGGCACGCTGGCGCTGGCGGGCATCTTCCCGTTCGCGGGCTTCTGGTCGAAAGACGAGATTCTGGCGGACTCGTGGCTTTCCGGTATCACAGAAGGCAACCTCGGCGGCTACATCGCCCTCGGCGTGCTGCTGATCGCGGCGGCGTTCACGGCATTCTACATGTGGCGTCAAGTGGTGCTCGTTTTCCACGGCAGCCCGCGCACTGAAGCGGCGGATCACGCGCACGAAAGCGCGCCGACAATGACGATCCCGCTGATCGTGCTGGCGTTCTTCAGCGTGACCGCCGGTTTCTTCAACGTGCCGGAAGGCGCGCTCGGTCTTGACAGCATCTTCGGCGCGCACCGCTTCACGACATGGCTTGAACAGTCAGTCCTCTACGCGCACGCGGCGACCTTCCAATGGGTGATCGCTATTGCCGCGCTCGTGCTGGCAATCGGCGCGATCCTGCTGGCGGGGAACATTTACGGGCGCGACAAGGGCGTGGTGCGCCAACGCGACCCGCTGGCGCTGCGCCCGGAAACCGGCAGCATGTGGAAGCTCGCCAACGCGCGCCTGTACTGGGATGAAACCTACTACCGTCTGTTCGAGCGCCCGTTCAACGTCGCGTCGCGCTTCCTCGCCGACACGCTTGACTGGGCGTTCTGGCACGATTACGTCCACGAGACCGTGATCTACAAGGGATTCAACGCCATCGGCGACCTGCTGGCGAAGCCGATTGATCTCGGCATCATCGACGGCGCTGTCAACGGCATTGGCAGGCTGACGCGCTGGATCAGCGGCGGTCTGCGTACCGTCCAGACGGGTTATGTTCGCACGTATGCGATTACGCTGCTGCTCGGCGTGGTCGTGGTGATTATTGTGATCCTGCTGCCGCTGCTTCAGCGCGGCTAATCGGGGGAGCGCATGGGGATTATGGAAAATACCGGATTTTCGCTCGTCACTCTTGTGCTGTTTCTGCCGCTGATCGGGTTTTTCATACTGCTGTTCATGCGTGAAGGGCAGTCGAGTCAAATCCGTTGGACGGCGTTTGGAACCAGCATTGTCACGTTCCTTGCATCGCTGCTGCTGTGGGCGGGCTTTGACCCATCCGAACCCGGCTTGCAGATGGTTCACCGCATGAGCTTCATCCCAAGCGTCGGCAGCGAGTATTTCGTCGGCATCGACGGCTTGAGCCTGCTGCTCGTGTTGTTGAGCACGTTCATTATGCCGCTCGCGATCATGGCGT